>NZ_VRKW01000009.1 GCF_009746715.1 Ketobacter sp. MCCC 1A13808 | reverse complement strand
AACCACACAACAGAGGGAAAGGAAGACTGGTAATAACAGAATTGTTTAGGCCATAATCGGCCGTATTAGGCGGGTCAATATTCGGTGCAAAAGCCGGGTCAAATTTAGATGCAAATTAACATTCCAGGCTTTATCGAGATTAGTCCAGGTGCAATTTCACCTTTTGCAAATAATGGCGTTCCACAATTTTGGCAGAAGCCACGATCAGTCCATCTTCCAGTCTCACCATAGCTCCTGAAATACCTGGGATATCCAGAATGGATAATCAAATCCTTCTCATTAAATAAAGCCACAGACACAAAAGTACCGCCACTCGCCTTTTGACAGTCGCCGCAATGACAGTTAAACATAGCCAATGGCTTCGAAATCACATGATATTCTATTTCTCCACAAGCACATCTGCCTGCAATATCTGATTCCATTTCTTCGATCATTTAGTTTCCTTACTTCGATCTACGGCGTTCATAAAGCCCGGCTCACCAGCGCCCGAACTTGAGAGCTTATTGTGGTAATGTGACCGTAGCGACACCTACAAAAAGAACGTAGGTTTGGGCACCTGCATGGAGCCGCTTATCACTTAATTCTCCTCAAATACTTATGCTTGATATAGAGACACCAATCACGCAAAAAATATCCAATGCATCTTTTTGTTAAGTATCTGTCGTGACGTCATCCCATTCTTGCCCGCAGTACCCTGTTAACCAATTAATTGCATAATGCCTTTCTTTGATGACACTTGGCATTAGTTTGTCAGGAATCGCTTTGCCATTTATCTGCGCATCTCTCACCTTCCAATGCGCCTGGTATATTTGCTCATTGTAACTATCTATTTCGTCTACTAATCGCAGCTCTGAAGATTTAATGAAATTTCCCGAATCGCTTAAAAAGAAATCAAAAACAGCTTGAACATCTTCTACACTACACATTTCACTTAAACTGGCGTCAGTTTCTACCGTGTTAAGTGACCACAACAATAGGTGCAACGTTTCAATTCTCCATGTGGCATTCACAAACTGCTGCTCTGTCGGTGCTGTAGATTCAAAAAATCTTTGCTCATTCTCAGATACTAGGTTCCATAGTTTTTGCAGCTTTAACCGCTTCACTATCTTTGGCCTGTAAACCCAGCTTAAATTGCGCTCACATCAGAACCGGTATAGTCGGAGAAACACCAGCTTTTACCCGATTATTGAAGCCCAACAGAAGTTACAAACCATTAAGTTTCCTCTCAGCCTTAGCTGCTGCCTGCATACTTATAATACCCATGCTTATTATACAAAAACCATATACAAAAAATTCAAATGATGTACTGGCTATTACAAGGACTTCTTTGGTTATTATATGTATGGGTAGGAACACAATCGTTGAAATTGCAGCAAAAAACATAGTTAACCAAGGTTCTGGAAATAATCGTTTCTTACTTGCCAACATAAACATCAAGTACCTTGCTACTAACAAGTAACATATTACAGCAACAACACAGATAAATTCATAAACAGAAAGCATAATAACTCAATCGCTCGTAGCTGTATTATAAGCTGAAACACCATTTGTCACTATTTCAGTGGTTAATGCAGCTCTACCAGTCTGCTTAATCGCTCTCTCTGTATATGAAGGATGGTTCTTCCCCCACCAGGGCTTGCTTAATCTGGTTGTGTTGGTAGTGCCACCGCCAATTGTTGAGAGCCTGGGAACTAATCGCGCGAATCCATATATAGATGCTGCTGCATCTAATCCCAAGTTCGCCCAAGATGCTGTATTTTCATTTTTTGTGAATCCACTGATGGCCAAATGAGAAACGCTCGGTTTATTTCGTGCCGCTGACTGAAGATTGTCTGCACCTTTTGCAATAAGAGGTATACCGACAAAAGCACAAAGCGTCCCTGCGGTACCATAACAAATGCCACCGCCTAACGCGATTTGCGACGCGCCGCTCACTGCTTGAGAAAGCCGGGGGCCTATATTTTGGTTTCTCCCATCATCCGTACAACCTTTAACGATTGTGAAAGGCAAATGCCCTGCCGGACTGGTTGGTTATGAATTTACTTTTTTGACACCATAATTACGCCAAGAACCAGTAGGTGTTAAAGCTTTACTAAGCATCAACAAATTGCCGGTGTTGATAGATCTGCACTTGGTAAAGAAGTATATGACCTTCCGTCTTATCGCTCAGAAATAATTGCAGCATTGGATTTTATTATTTTGGGAATATAATGCCTGCAGCAATGAATTGGGTCCAGGATGCACCGGTTATGTACGGTAGAATCATGCACTTAATTTAAATGAATTTTATATAAAATGTGGCGGCATAATTGGCTACTGTATGGCACATCAGGATGATCAAACTCATATCCTTCTGTATGCATCCCGATTTTAGCCATCACCGCCTGAGAACGTACGTTCTTTACAGCAGTAAACGAAACAACCTCTCGAATTTTTAAAACCGTTTTTGCATAGACTAAGCATGCTTTCGCAGCTTCAGATGCATAGCCTTTACCCCAATACGGCTTAGCCAGTCGCCATGCCACTTCAACGCACGGTGAAAACGGTAACGATTTGTCACTTTTTTGCAAGCCGACGACGCCGATGAACTCTCCAGTCGATTTTAGCTCGACAGCCCATGGACCCCACCCATTGAGTTCAATATTTTGCCTTATTTTCTGCGCAAGACGGTCGCTTTCTTGTCTGGTTAGAATATTTGGGAAAAATTCCATAACCTCTGGGTCAGCGTTTAGATTCGCAAACTTATCTAAGTCGTCATCGATCCAGTTTCTCAAAAAAAGTCGTTCGGTTTCCATAAGTATTTTCCGGCATTAGAGGGCGCCATATAAAGTCAAAATCACTGCCCCCGCGTTCGGTCCACGGTGCAATTTCTTGTTATCCGGCATTACCAGGCGACCTCTTTGAGAACCATGCGTGAACAAAACCCGCCTGATAAAACTGAACTGGAGAATTAAAACCGCCATGTTCAATAATTGATCTAACGTCATTGGGGGGCAAAATTGCGACGTCTTTTGCCCACGCAGCATGTGTTTTTTTATGGCTTCAGCGGGCGCGTTTGCAGCATGGAGCATACTCACCCATACCTTGAGTAATGCTTTATATTCAGGTGTACCAAGCGATGAGGATAGGTCCGCACTAACCAAGATCGCATTATTTTTCAGCCTTTCTGATATAGCACGGAAGAAGTTTGAACGCGCTTCATTTTCAAGGATAAACTGTGAAACCATAAAACACGTCGCGGCATCATGAAGCTCAACATCTGGCAGAGACTCCAAATAACCCTCATGAAACCTACAGCGAGAAATATAGCCTTCTTTCTCTGCTCTTTGGCGGCATACATCAAGCATTGCAGTTGATGGCTCAACAGCAGTAAATCGCCATTTTGGAAATCTGCTCGCTAAATAGGAAAGCTCCGAACCAGTACCTAAACCAACACAAAGTATTTGGGCAGTCTGTGGCAACTCCGAAAAAATCCACTCTAGTTGAAAGTAAAGGCCATCATGAATAGGCGCTAATTTCATTTGCTGCTTTTCATAGCCAGAGGCTTGTTGATCAAAAACAGCTTTGAGCTCATCTTGATTTATGTAGCGCAATCTCCTGGGCCGCATAACAATTCAACATACTAAGTAAACAGTATATCCAGTTCCTACCCACACAGAAGCCCCAACATTACACAACTGATCAAATCATGAGTGCTGCATTTCCCAGATGTATAGCCAATATGCCAGCCTGACTATTCAAGCACAACTATGCTAACGTTCCAAAAAACCGTTCCTCTATTTACAGGGCCTCTCACCATGAATCAGCCACGAATTGAAATTCAATACTGCACCCAATGCGGTTGGCTTTTGCGTTCTGCCTGGATTGCACAAGAATTGCTGACGACCTTTGTCGAAGATCTGGGGGAGGTGGCGCTGATTCCCGGCACCGGCGGAGTGTTTGAAATACGCTGTGATGGTAAAACCCTATTTTCCCGCAAAGAGGAAGGGCGCTTTCCTGAAGCCAAAGAAGTAAAGCAGTTGGTACGTGATGAGATTGATCCGGCACGGGATCTTGGACACAGTGATCGTAAGTAGCCGATCTGAGCCGGCCCGTCATACCCTGAAATCCTTTCGGAAAAGCAGGGTGTGACGGTTAGCTATTTATAGGTGCTAAAGGTTCACTAAGCAGCAACGGCACTTTTTAAGGTTAACGCTTCCCGCACAGGTGCCGTAAAACTTGCCCGACGGCTGCGTTTTCGGTGCTCTTGTGGGGTCATATCCGTCCAGCGTTTGAACGCTTCGCGAAAGCTGGCGGCGTCTTTAAACCCACACTTATGCGCAACCGCAGTGGACTTCAGTTTAGGGTCAGCCAAATAGTGTAATGCCAGCTGCAGTTGATGCTCGTGGCAGATACGGCGATAGCTGGTGCCGGCTTCCTGTAACTTTCTGCGTAAGGTGCGTGGTGTAACGTGCAGACGGTCAGCAATCTCATCCAGGCTTGGCAAAGCCCCTTCTTTCTTGCTGATTTCGGAACGTAACATCCAGGTCAAATCCCCTTTCTGCACCTGAGCGACTCGCTCGGCTTCCATTTTACAAACCGAAATTGCCTGTTGTTCCGTGATCGGGTTGCCGGTTGGCAGCGGGCGGGTCATCAAGTGGTTCGGGATGATGATCATGCTCTTTTCGCGATTGAACGAATAAGGGCAATCGAAGTAACGCTGGTAATCTTCGTAGTGCGGTGGTGGTGCATAATTCAGATGCACTTCGGCAAAGACGTTGCGATCTTTAACCAGCGAGCGAACCATAGTTTGCATGGCGCAAATCAGCAGTTCATGGGAAAACGATGAGGTTAACGGAAAACTCATGCCATCTTCCCGCTCAATCACGATCTCTGTGTGATCTTTTTTGAACGTTGGTACCAGACTGAAGCGGCTGCGGACTATACTGCGAAAACGGTTTCCGGTTTCCAGAGCTGAGCCAAGGGTCTGGCTGCAGATCATGGCGATGGAAAGCACGCCCCAGCGGGAAAGGTTCAGGCTGCTGCCTAAAGCCAATGCAACGTCAGGCCGGTTAGTGATACGGAAGATATTATGGTAGATGATGTCAAATTGTCGTAAGGATACAAGTGTCTCAGGGTCCATAATGTGCTCTTCTCTGAGCCCGGTTCCCAGCAGCCATTGCTTTGGATGGAAACCTTCCCTTTTCATGAATTGTTTAATTAAAAACAATTCGGCACTTGGGTAAATTGCTTGATCTTCAAATGCGGTCATGTCGAACCCCCTAGTTTGTTGTTTTAGGCTAGTTAGGAGAGTGCAGTCTTAGTTGCTGCGAAATACATCTAGATTAATGTGGTTTATTGGCCACTGGATCTAATGTATTGGCCTATGATAAGAGCTAATTTTAGGATTTACGAGACATTTTTTGAGAATGACTCATCAAAGTTGCAAAATAAAAAATTATCTCAATCCCATCAAGAGGTTAGAAAGCCATGAATTTCAGAAAAAATTTGAAAAAAGACGATTTTAGTGCTCTCGAGTGGGAACAGAGGGTGAATTTGGCCGCTTGTTATCGCCTTGTGTCCCAATATGGTTGGGATGACCTGATTTTTACTCATATTTCCGCCCGGGTGCCCGGCCCGGAACATCACTTCCTTATAAATCCTTACGGGATGTTGTTCGAAGAAATTACAGCTTCAAGTCTGGTAAAAGTGGACTTGGAGGGCAAAAAAGTTGAACAAAATGAATACGATATAAACCCGGCGGGATTCACCATTCATAGCGCCATTCATGCAGGGCGTGAGGATGCCCAGTGCGTATTGCACGTGCACAGCGTGAACGGTGTTGCGGTGTCTGCGCAGCAAAAAGGGGTGCTGCCGTTGTCTCAGCAATCCATCTTTGTGTTGTCTTCTTTGGGTTACCATGATTACGAAGGCGTCGCTTTGCGGGACGAAGAAAAGCCGCGCCTGGTTGCCGATCTGGCGGATAATAATTTCCTGATGTTGCGTAATCACGGTTTGCTGACCGTAGCCGACAGCATCCCGGATGCCTTTTTATTTATGTATTTGTTCGAGGCCACCTGCATGATTCAGGTGCGGGCTCAGGCTGGGGGTGGTCCGTTGATTCCTATTGATGAGCGCATAATTGCCACTGCTCAAGCGCAAGCCGCGGCGGTTACGAAGCAGGCGGGAGGAAATCTGGCCTGGCCAGCCTTGCTACGCAAGCTGGATCGGAACAATCCGGGGTATGATCAGTGATCCAAGCGGTTTTTATTCTATTGCTGTAATAATCTGGCCTGCGGATCATCAAAGCCGGTAAGAGTCTGAATCCGGTCCGGGAGACCCGTCGTATGAATCGCTTAAAATCACTTTTTATATCAGCTTATCTCACCTTGATTACATTGGGTTCGGCGCGCGCTATCTGGATGAGCATAAGTGAACCGGGCTGGAGCTGGGTGGTGTTGGCTTTGTTACCGGCTGTTTTGTTTTTTGTGTGGGTGTTTTTGGGCAATGTGGCACGTACCGGTAAAAAATCCGCGGTGATGTGGATCGCACCGGTCATTTCAATGGTGGCAATGGCGGGGGGCGTCGGTATGGAGCGTACCGCAGACATTGAGCAATGGTTTTGGGCGGTGTGCGTTGGCCTGGGTGGTGGTCTGACATATATTCTGTGGTATTCACGCTTTGCCGAACGTAAGGTCTCTCATCTGGAAGTGGGCGCTACGTTACCGGTTCTGGAATTTGAGGCAGCGGACGGTAGCAGCGTATCCATCGCGGATTTGTCGGGCCCGTTGTTGTTGATGTTTTATCGCGGTAACTGGTGCCCTTTGTGTATGGCTCAAATAAAGGAAATCGCTGCAAGCTATCAAACCTTGGCGGAAAAGGGCGTTCAATTAATGATGATCAGTCCGCAGTCCCACAAAAATACAGCCGCGTTGGCGAAACGCTTCGACGTGCCGATGCATTTTCTGATAGATAACAATTTACGGGTAGCGAAGCAACTCAACATCGAAGCCCTATCGGGGTTGCCAGCGGGTTTAGAGTGGTTGGGCTACGATAGCGATACGGTTTTGCCGACGGTGATTATCACCGATGCAAATCGAAAAATTCTTTACGCAGACCAAACAGCAAATTACCGCATCCGCCCGGAGCCGGATGATTTTTTGAAGGTGCTGGCAGGAGCGCGTTAGCGCTCCCTGTTTTCACTTTACATGGGCGCGACGAATTCCAGCCGCCAAATGGAATTACTGGGGTTGTTGCCTGCCACATCAATATCCACTTCGCTATAGCTGTAGGAGCCTCGAACGGCAAAGTTACGGCTGATATCCCAGCGTAGTCCTACTCCGGCTTTATAGTTAAATCCGCCTTCTTCTTTGCTAGGCGTGTGGTAGTCGCAGTAGTAGCCCCACCAATCCCACCAGCACACCGGGTATCCAGGCCCGGTTGGAATATTGGAGTCTATTTCAGTCCAGCCGATGGACGCAGTAACGTACGGCGTGATGTGGTTATCCAGAAAATAATAAATAGCGTCGAAATTTATGCTGTATGAATCAAGTTGATTAAAATAAACAAAAGAAGGATCGCTGTCGGGTATGGCGGTCGCACGATAATCCGAGCTGCTGCCATCGAAACTGCCACCGAAAGCCCAATGCGCGTCCACGTTATACATAGCGCCGAAACCAAACCCCATTTCATCCTGAACTTCGATTTTGGTGCCCTCCGGTCCGGAGTAGGATTCTTCTTCAAGATAATTCAGACGCAGGGCGATGTCGGTGGAGCCAGCGCGGTCGCGGTGGTCGTAACTGGCGGCCTGAGCCGTGCTGATACAGGTGACTAACAGAAAGGAACAACTTAAAAAAGAACAGCTTGGAAGGGCTATACGGGTATCCATCATAGTGTTTTTTCCCTGTCAGATATTTAAGTGTGTAACGCAGTCGGGTCCAACAACAATATAGAGCGCGTTTATAATATAGCAATCTTGCGCATAGCAATCAGGCAAAATTCAAGCGCGGGTGTCGACCGGTGGAATCAAACCACTTGCTTTGAGAATCGTGTCGGGCTGTTCCACGCTGATGAAATGGTTGGTGCCTTCCGTATGTATGATTTTCACTTTTTCCCCTTTGGATGCACTGCGCAGCATGGCGGAGCGATTCAATACGGAGTCCCGCTCAGCAATGACGACGCGGATTTCCGTAAAATGATCGTACACATCGTAATCCGTATTGAGTTGCCACTCGCGGATATTGACCATATTTTTAATCGCGGTGCTGCCATGCTTAGGTAGTTTAAATGACGCCGATATGATTTCCCTTTTGCGGGGCGTCAGCGGGTAATTGGTTATTTCCGATAGCCAATATTTAGCGGGAATAACCCGCAGAAATTCCATGTAAATAGGGAAGAAATAGAGCCCGCCGATTTGTGCAAAGCGTTCCAAAATTGGGGATGCAGTCGCTTTTGGCAGAACCGGCGCCTCCAGTAGGGCGGTAGCCCCGGCGGTCAATTCGGGTTTTTGGTGACCGGCTTCCAGAATCACCGCCCCGCCACGAGAGTGCCCGTGCAGCAAAATCTTCTGATTGCCCGCGATATTTTCAATCACTTCACACAGCAGATAGGCATCGTGTTCGATGGTCCCGACCGGGTAGGGATTTTGCTTTCCCCATTCAGGAATAATGGGGTTATGACTGTAATATCCGGAATGGTAGTCTGCGTTATTAAGCGCGATAAAGGTGATATCCAGGCCTTGGTAAAGTTGCGTAAAATATTGCTGGTTCTCCAGGAATCCCGGGAAGCAAATGACCGTTACTGCGTTTGCATCATGGGCTTCATGAACAATAATGTCAGTTTCGCCAACCTGATAAAAAGTGCCGTCGAAAAGGTGTTTTTCTTTGAAACTGATGTCTCGTGAAATCAGATATTTACGAAATTGGTGAATACCGGTAGCAGCCAATACCAGAAAAACGAAGTTAAATAATAGCCATAAAACCATGCGGCGACGTCCCTGTATGTCTTTCAGCGGCCAGTATGATTGTGATAGAGATGAGAGGCAAGTTCAGAGCAGCGGGGTGGAATTTGCAAATTAAAAGCGGGGACCGAATTGACGGTCCCCGCTGGTGCAGGTATCGAAACATTACCTGTGTGTTGATTAAGAAAATGGACTATTGATTCATGGCTCTTAGCATCCAGGCCGTCTTCTCATGAATTCTCATGCGGTCTGATGCCAAAGAAGCAGACGATTCATCGTCGGAATCCTGTGCAATTTTCAGTACCTTTCGGCAGGTTTTTACAACCTGTTCGTGGCCCTTATTCAGGATGTCCACCATCTCGCTGCCCGAGGGGATGTCGTCGGTTTCCTGGATACTGGAGAGTTGTGCGAACTCTTTGTAGGTGCCGGGTGCGCTCACCCCCAATGTGCGGATGCGCTCGGCGATATCATCCACCGCCACAGCCAGCTCCTGGTAGTGTTCCTCGAACATCAAATGCAGCTCGCGGAATTGAGGGCCGGTAACGTTCCAGTGAAAATTGTGTGTTTGTAAGTAAAGCGTATAGCTGTCTGCCAATAGCTCCTTCAGTGCGTCTGCTGTGGCGACCCGATCGGACTCCTTGATGCCTATGTCGATAGAACTCATGAGATTACTCCTCCTTTTGTGGGTTTCGGTTTTTGCAGTGTTTTACACATGATGGTCAGTATACGAATTCATTTATTTATTCATAATCGTATAAATTAATGGCTTAAATAGCTCAAAACTTTCAACGTTGACCGGACTGTTATCTGTTTGCGACTATTTTGGTCACTGTTTTTTGTTTGTCTTCCTGGTAATTTTGCACGTTCATAACTAATCCAATCATAGGAATGTGACATGAACTGCGCGCTTAAGTTCGATGAACTGTTGAAACAGGAGCGTTTGACCACCGATCAGGCCATGGCTTTTTTCGATGAGCTGGAGCCGGTAAGCGTAGCGTTTGCGTATGACTGAATATCGGGGTGCAGTTAGTGCCACCATGGTGTATGACCAGCTCCCCATTAACGATGTCTTCCGCAAGATCAGCAATGACAAGGTATTGGGAGTGATGGACCTGAAGGACGCCACCAAACCGTTCTTTTTTGTGTTGACACGGGATTGATGGAAGCCCGTGGCCCAGGGGGGGAGTGCGGGATGACTGATCTGAGCACCGCAATAGCAACACCGTGCTCAGACCAAGTCAGCGGTTACCAGTTTTTAGATTTGGAATCGTATCCCTGACCGCAATATTTGCAATTTGCAGCCAGAAACTCGCTTCGAAGGCCGGTCTCACCCAGCAACTGCCAGCGTAACCAGGAGGTCATCATGTCAGTTGCCTGGAACGGAACATTGGTGTGACCTGCGCCATTGAGAACGGTCATAAACGCCGGCCCGCTGGCCAACTGGTAATCACCATGCATGGCGCTGGTAGCAAAATCGGCGGTGCCACCGATCAACAGGGTGGGCTTGGATAATCCTCTGCGTCCGCCGGGAAAGAAGGAGCCACCGGCTGCCAGAATCGCCGTTTTTACCCGTGGGTCGGCTGAGGCTGAAAAACTGGACATACCACCAAGGGAATGACCGCCAACGCCCACTTTACTGGTGTCGATTTTTTGGTACACGGGGCTTGATGGGTTTTTGTTCTGCTCAAACAACCAATCCAATGCGGCTTTCATTTCAGAGCCATTGCCGGATGACGTTTGTGAAAAGACAATCATGCCATTGGCTGCGAATTGACGAGTAATACTGCTGTAAAGCGAGGGGGTGGTGCCGATGCCGGGGCCCCAAATCATAACCGGATACTTTTTGTTAGCGGTTGCAATATCGCCAGGTAAGGTCAGTACACCGTTACCGTTGGGGCCTGTATTATTCAGGCTATCCGAACCCGAGCCGCCACCGCCGGTTCCCATATTAAAACTGTATGCGTTGGATAGAAATCCTAATGCCAGTAAAGCAATGCTGATTAAGCGAAGCGCTTTTTTCCCGATCTGTTTCCTTGTGTTAGAAAAAACGTATTCCATGGTAATTCCTGTTAACTACGTTGTGCCTATGGACACCATCGGAAGAGCTCCGATGGCACAAATGGTTTAGCACCAGGATTGGAACCAATTTTTCGGAATTTAAATATCGAATGCGTCTAATTTTTTCATCTGCTTTTTGAATTGTATTGTTATTGAAATCCGACGCTATGCAATGGCAATGTTAATAGGCCAAATAGGGCGGTGAAAAAACCAGTCGTGCCATCAGCTTGGCTGAACCATGGAATCTTCAATATTTTTTTTGGTTTCTGTTCTGGAAAATCGGGATTTCAATTTTAGAAATTTCGTTTCATAAAAGTGAAAACTGATGGCAGCAGCGAGGATGGTCAGTGATACGGAAACAGGATATCGAGCCCACTCGTTGTCGATATTGGCAAAATGCAGTAAGCGATAGGTAACGTTATAGGCAAGCATGTGCATCAGATACATGCCGTAGCTGATGGTGCCGACATAGGCCAGCGGGCGCCAGCGTAAGATCCCGCCCATGCTGTTATTTTCGTTAATAACGATGGACCCCACCATGAATAGCATAATGATCCAGACGCCTAGCCTTGGCATTGCGAATTCGAGTGCTGCTAAAAATAAAGTAAAATAAATCAACGACGCCCACTTTAGGCCTAGTATCGGGCGCAGCAATTCAAAGCTCGCTTTATTATGCAGCAAGTGGGCCAGGGCAACGCCGCCCAGAATGGGCGGGGGGATACAAATCAGTATTTTTATCCATAGAAGCTCGCTCAGTTCGGGGTCCTGGGCGATGAAAAGATAGGTAACGCCTTGTAAACCCAGTATCAATAACACGATATAAACAGGACGGAACCCCGATAAGAAACGTTCAACACTGGGCCAGATCATGTAAAACTGCTCTTCGGCTGCTAGGCTCCATGCAAAATAAAAAATAACAGCACCGGAATTTTCAACAAACAGGTTCGATGTGTAGGTCAGAAAGTAAGGTAGATTGGAAAAGAATTGATTTCCTTTGTCGGTGTTATTTTCAAGCAGCAACACCATCAGGGTGTAAATCGCGATTACGGTGTAATAAATGGGGAAAATACGAAGGGCGCGGCGTAGGTAAAACCCTTTCATGGAGATGAAACCGTATTTGTTTTTTTCGCGAATAAGCAGGGTGGTTATCAGAAAACCACTAATGGCAAAGAAGAGGTCAACGCCGATCTGCCCGCGTGTCAGGATATGCCATCCTGTCTCGTTGACTCCGGTATGAACCCAGATGACTGCGAGAATGGAAAACGCGCGCAGGCCATCAAGGCAGGAGAAAAACTGGGTATTTGAATAGTGTTCATGCGTTAATGGACTTTGATTCATCTGCTTAACCTATATCGAACGGCCACGCCCGGTAGGGGATTCTTTCAAATATGCACATTGTCTTCATGTGCCTGTTTTTTGAGGTGCGCGGCTGCCGGATTATACGGGTTAAGTAGTTTGAGGATGTGAAAAAGCCCGCATAACCAATGCGCTGATATGGTAATACAGCCGTCTAAATTGTGTACTTGTTTCTTGTGAGCAAACCCTCATAATTATGGCCGTTTCACCCTTGGTACGGGGCTAACACATCGAAATTATTATAAAAATAGTGATTGTATTATTTTCGTAAACGACAGAGGAATTTTCATGGGACCCTTAAGCGGATTCAGGATTATAGAGTTAGCAGGCATAGGCCCCGGGCCTTTTTGTGGAATGATGTTGGCGGATATGGGGGCCGAGGTCATCCGTGTCGACCGACTGGGAGGAAATCCTTCTTCGTCGGTTGGGCACGACATTTTGTTCCGCAACCGTAAAAGTATTGCGGTGAATTTAAAACATCCCGACGGCGTTGAAACCGTACTTAAGCTGTGCGAAAACGCGGACGCGATTTTCGAGGGCTATCGCCCCGGCGTAGCGGAACGGTTGGGGGTTGGCCCGGAACACTGCCAGCAACGCAACCCGAAACTGGTTTACGGCCGTATGACCGGCTGGGGACAGGACGGACCGTTAGCGTCCAGTGCCGGGCACGATATTAACTATATTTCCATTTCCGGCGCGTTGCACGCGGTCGGGCGGCGTGGCGAAAAACCACTGCCTCCATTGAATCTGTTCGGCGATTTCGGCGGTGGCGGTATGATGATGGCTTTTGGCTTAGTTTGCGCTCTGCTGGAAGCACAAAAATCCGGTCAGGGGCAAGTGATCGATAGCGCGATGCATGAAGGGTCAGCGGCTCTGATGGCGATGTTTTACGGTTTGAAGGGTCAGGGTATGTTTACCAGCGAGCGTGGTACCCATATGTTGGATAGTGGCGCCCATTTCTATGATGTGTATCAAACCCAAGACGGAAAATACATTTCTATCGGTTCCATTGAGCCGCAATTTTACGCGTTGCTGAAAGAAAAAGCCGGGCTGCCGGAAGAGGACTTTGGGATGCAAATGAATCCGGCGCAATGGCCGGAGCAAAAGCAGAAAATAGAAGCCATTTTTAAAGGTCGTACCCGGGATGAGTGGTGTGAAATCATGGAAGGCAGCGATGTTTGCTTTGCGCCGGTTTTGGATCTGGAGGAAGCACCGCATCATCCCCACAACCAGGCCCGCAATAGTTTTGTGACGGTGAACCAGGTAACGCAGCCTGCGCCGACCCCGCGATTCTCTCGCACCCCCAGTGAAACGCCCCGTCCGGCTCAAGCCCCGGGCACGGATACCCGTTCAACATTGCAGGCTGCCGGTTTCACGGTGGCTGAGATTGATGAGCTGTTGAAGGTGGGGGCGGTCGCCCAATTGTAATATAGCTGGATTCGCGCAGGTGCGAGCTATTTCGCCGCGCCTGCGTTACCCCTTAATTTGAATAGACTTTCGGCGCAACTGCCTTGTCTTGGGTATTTCACACACTATAGTTATTAGTACCATCCGCAAACTTCTGCAAAGTTTACGTCTATCCAGCCGTGATCGGCTTGGAACAATTTAACGCAGATACTGAGCCAGGTATTTCATATCCATGGAAGTCCAACGTCAATCCGCTGAACGTAAAGCGCTAGCCAGCTATAAAACACCTTGGTTTGGTGCGCTGGTTACGTTGTTCGTGGTGTTGATTCCCTCCCTGATGTTGGCTCAATACTTGATCGAAGAACGTGAAAAGGAAATTTTCCAGGAAACTCAATATCTTGCGAATGCCTTTGTGACCAAGTTAGAGGGCCGTCTGGAGGCGAATGTGGCTGTGGGCCGGGGTTTCAAAGTGCATATAGAAGCCCTGGGAGACCTCAACCAGGAAGAACTGGATGCGTTAGCCGCCCGGTTGATTGACGGCGACCTCAATATCCGTCACGTAGCTCTGGCACCGGATCTTGTCGTGAGGTCGGTTCATCCGTTACGCGGAAATGAAGCCGTTATCGGGTTCAATTATATGACCCACCCGGTTCAACGAGTAACCGCCCTGAGGGCGCTGCAAACGAAGACTATCACCTTGGCGGGGCCGGTGCCGCTGGTCCAGAATAATAAGGAGCAGCTGATAGCCCGTTTTCCCGTTTATCGCGAAAGGGGAGAGCCCTGGGGCTTGATCGGGCTGGTGATCAAGTACGATGAGCTGTTAAAGGATGCAGGATTGAATAATTTGAAGCGGTCACATCTGGTTGCAATCCGGGGTAAGGGCGGTACGGGGTCGAACGGGGCGACGTTTCTGGGGGACGAAGCGCTTTTTAAGGAACAGGTTCAGTTGCATAAAATTGATGTACCCGGCGGCACCTGGCAGCTTTCGATCAAGCCTCGGGGCGGGTGGAGCCTGCCGGTAATGAAAAAAATGCTGTTGCTGATCGCAGCAATCCTGATCAGTGTGTCTTTCGCTTATCTGGTTTATGTCTTGCGGCAAAATTTTCTGCAGCGTAAAGCCTACTTAAAGCACCTGAAATCCCTGTCTGCCATTGATCCGTTGACACAACTCCCCAGCCGTTACCAGTTCAATATCAGCTTGAACCAATTAGTGAGTGAAGCGCAACGCAACGGTGTCGGTTTTACCGTTTTGTTAGTTAACCTGGACCATTTTAAAGAAGTCAATGTCAGTCTTAGCCAGGCGGTCGGAGATCGCTTATTAATAGACGTTTCCGATCGCTTAAGGTTATCAGTGCGTGATTACGATTTATTGAGTCGCTTGGGGAGTGACGAATTTGTGGCTGTTTTTCGAGGCATTTACAATACCTCCGAGATAGAAGAGCGTGCGCGGGATATTTCAACCAGTTTAAGTGCCCCTTTCTCCATTATGGACCAGGAAGTATCCATCACTTGCAGCTTGGGTGTAGCGGTGTATCCGCAAGACGGTAGTGATGGTGAAACCCTGATTAAGCATGCCGACCGCGCCATGCATGAAAGTAAAAAATCCGGCCGGAATACCATGTACTTTTTTAATAGCTCCATGCGAAATGAAGCGGATAAGTATATGGAACTGACCAGTGCTATGCGCACGGGGTTGGCGGAAGGGCATTTTCAAGTGTATTACCAGCCTATCCTGGATGTTGCGTTGCAGCGCTTTACTCGTTGTGAGGCGTTGTGTCGCTGGATATCCCCAGACAGAGGGTTTATTTCGCCGGGTGAGTTTATTCCTGTTGCAGAGCAATCCGGTTTGATTCTTGAGTTAGGCAGTTGGCTATCAAAACAGGTGTTCGCCTGTTACCACACATTAAATTCCAATGGCTATGATATTAATTTTTCGCTGAACCGTTCACCTCTGGAATTTAATTCAATCCCCCACACTGAACAATTCATTCAATCCCGAATTCAATCGGGGATCCCCGCTGAAAAGATCACGTTGGAAATTACCGAATCGTTGTTAATGTCCGATAACAATATCAAATCCAGAAACTTCAACGCTTTGAAACAGGAGCAATTGAATTTCTCGATCGATGATTTTGGTACTGGCTATTCAGCCATTAATTATTTGCGCAAGTACCCGGTTGAAAGTTTAAAGATCGACAAAAGCTTTATTTCCGAAATGGGTGTATCCGGTCAAGCCGATACCTTGGTAAAAGTTATAATCCAGATGGCGAAAACGCTGGAAATATCCGTAGTAGCTGAGGGTGTTGAAACGCGGGAGCAATACGAAGCACTGAAGAAAATGGATTGCGATTATATTCAGGGCTTTTACTTTGCCAAGCCAATGCCAAAAGAGGATTTTTTGCAGTTTATTGCAGAGCATGAAAAAGAATTGCAAATCTGAAACCGGTTAGGACCGGTTGCTATTAGGCCTGACTTGTTCTCATTCTTTCCAACCTGACTATTGGGCTCTAACCGCTATTGCCCATGGTGCCCGCTACAACTTATCATTGTATATCGACACGCACCTCTTTATCCTTCCCTCTATTGTCACTACATCCGATACCACGTATTCCCGCAGCAATAATACCAAGAGGGCTACTCTTTTGAGCCAGGGCGCTTTTTCGTCATTAAAATTAAAACCCGAATTGTTAGAGAACCTGACTTCACTCGGGTATACCGCCATGACTGCGATTCAGGCGCAAAGCCTGCCGCCGATTTTGAACAACCAGGATGTGATTGCCCAGGGCAAGACCGGCTCGGGCAAAACCGCAGCGTTCAGCCTGGGGCTGTTGGAACGGCTGAACGTAAAACGCTTCCGGGTGCAGGCCTTGGTGCTGTGCCCGACGCGAGAGCTTGCAGATCAGGTGGCGAATGAAATTCGTAAGCTGGCGCGCACCATTCATAACATTAAAGTTTTGACCCTTTGCGGCGGTATGCCGATAGGTCCTCAGATCGGCTCTCTGGAGCATGGAGCGCATATCGTGGTCGGTACTCCCGGTCGCATCGAAGAGCATTTGCGCAAAGCCACGTTGAACCTGGAGGATGTGAATACCTTTGTGCTGGATGAAGCTGACCGCATGCTGGATATGGGGTTTCAACCGGCAGTGGATGCCATTGTGGACTATATGGAAGGTGAGCGGCAGACATTGCTATTCAGTGCTACCTTTCCCAAGCAGATTGAATCTATGGCGAAGCGGATCCTGGTGAATCCGGTGCGGATAAAAGTGGAGTCCACTCACGACGATGCCAGTATTCGGCAGATTTTTTATCGCCTGGAAAGCGATGAGCAACGCATGACGGCGTTGCGTCTGATATTGCAGCAGCATGAGCCGGAGTCCGCGGTGGTGTTCTGTAACACCAAAGCGGATACGCAGTCGGTAGCCGACGAACTTAATGCCTACGGCTATAGTGTTGCGGCTTTGCATGGTGACCTGGAACAAAAACACCGTGATCAAACTCTGGTTCGATTTGCCAATAAAAGTGCTGTGGTGTTAGTGGCAACGGATGTGGCGGCACGGGGCCTGGATATTGACGATGTGTCCATGGTTCTCAATTACGATATTGCCCGTGAAACAGAAGTGCATGTGCATCGTATCGGTCGCACCGGGCGGGCCGGAAGCACCGGATTGGCGTGTACTCTGTTCAGTGAAAAAGAAGCGCATCGGGTGGAACGCTTAGCGCATTTTCTGGATCAGGAGCTGATTATTAAAGCGCTGCCGTCGCTGAGCTTGCTGGATCAGCCCATAAAAACGTCCGTAATGGCAACGTTGCAGATCGACGGTGGAAAAAAGCAAAAAATCCGCCCCGGCGATATTCTGGGTGCGCTGACCGGAGAGCAGGGGATAGATGGCAAGCAAGTGGGGAAAATACAGATCTTCGATCAGCGTGCTTATGTCGCCGTGCATCGCAGCGTGGTGAAAGCGGCCCTGAAAAAAATCAGCGAAGGAAAATTAAAGGGCCGTTCGTTTAAAGTGCGCCAACTGCGTTAGGGTCATTTTTTCAGATTGGCATAGGGGCCTGCTTTGATAGTGGAAGCGGGTTTCCTACTGTTGTTGGGTTTTGCAGGCGGTTTGTTGCCTGGCTTTGCTGAGGGTTTGCCCCGTTTGCTAAACGGTTTGCCAGTGCCGTCGGCGGCAGCACCGCCAGTACTGTTACCACTAGCCTTGCGGCGCTGGTTATGTCGGTTGTTCTTCTGTTCTGCTGTGCCGGAATTTTTAGGCGCACGAGAGTTGCCTTGTTCCGCCAGCCTTTCCGTCGGTCTCGGCTTTTTTGGCTTTTTCGGTTTGTTGCTGCGGCCATGGGGGCGCAACGGGCGGGATTCGCCAATGTCGCGCACCGGTTCAAAGCCCTCCACCAATTTGCGGTCCAGATTGCGCTTGATTAGTCGCTCAATATCAAATAACAGGTCAGCTTCGTCGGCGCACACCAATGAAATAGCGTGCCCGGTCGCCCCGGCGCGCCCGGTACGGCCTATGCGATGAACGTAGTCTTCCGGTACGTTGGGTAATTCAAAATTGACTACCTGAGGCAATTGGTCGATATCCAGTCCGCGGGCAGCGATATCCGTAGCCACCAGAACACGGACTTTACCGTCTTTAAAATTCGCCAGTGCTTTGGTACGGGCGCCCTGGCTCTTGTTGCCATGAATCGCCAGGGCGGTGATACCTTCGGATTCCAGAAAGGTGGTCAGTTGGTTTGCGCCACGTTTGGTTTTGGTGAATACCAGCACCTGATCCCATCCGTTTTTGCGGGTCAGTTCTGCTAATAGGCCTGCTTTTTTCTTTTTATCGGTAGGGTATACCCACTGCTCCACGGAGTTTGCAGTCGTGTTGGCGGGGCTGACCGAAATTTCCGCAGGGTTATTAACAATGCCTTTGGCTAATTGGCGGATATCGTTGGAGAAAGTGGCAGAGAACATCAGGTTCTGGCGTTGTTTTGGCAGATAGTTGATGATCTTGCGGATATCGTGGATAAAGCCCATATCCAGCATGCGGTCAGCTTCGTCCAGCACCAGTACTTCCAAGTGATTGAATCGCACAGCATTTTGTTGATACAAATCGAGTAGGCGCCCAGGCGTGGCCACCAGGATATCCACGCCATTGCGCAGTTTCATCATTTGCGGATTGATCTTGACTCCCCCGAACACAACCGCTGAGCGCAGCGGTAAATATTCACCATAGGTGGCAACACTGGCGCCGACCTGGGCGGCCAATTCGCGGGTGGGTGTCAGTATCAGTGCTCTGGCCTGATTGGGCTTGGCGCGTTCCCCGCGTGCGAGGATTTCCAATATCGGCAGGGTAAAGCCGGCGGTCTTACCGGTACCGGTCTGGGCTGCAGCCATCACGTCACGACCTTCCAGCACGGCGGGTATGGCCTGAGCTTGGATCGGCGAAGGCTCTGAATAGCCTTGTTCGGCAACGGCTTGCAAAATGGGGGCGGATAAACCCAGGGTGGTAAAACTCATAAACTCGTCTCGATTCCTGCGGAAGTGATACAAACAGACTGAATGGCGGCGCTGCAGACTACAGGATATAAGCGTGATTCGCTAATGATAGTTGTGATTCCCTGCTGTGAGCGTGCTTATTCAAAACCGGTTTAGGTGCTGATTTTAATGTCGCGGAATGGGTTTTGATCGCATCATCCATTTGCGAACCGCAATATAGAAAACCGGCACAAACAAGATAGCCAGAAAGGTGGCGGCAATCATGCCACCGACGACGCCGGTACCGATGGCTTGCCTGCTGGCTGCTCCGGCACCGGAACTGATTGCCAGGGGTACGACGCCAAAGGTGAACGCCAGCGAGGTCATCAGGATCGGGCGCAGGCGCATGCGGCAGGCGTCGATGGTGGCGGTCATCATATCGACACCGCGCAATTCTTCATCTTTTGCGAACTCAATGATCAGAATGGCGTTTTTTGCTGCCAGTCCGATGATGGTGATCAGACCGATTTTGAAAAAAACATCGTTGGGCATGCCTCTGATATACACTGCGGCCAAACAGCCCAACACCCCGAGGGGAACGGCCAGGATGACCCCGACCGGTATGGACCAGCTTTCATATAATGCAGCCAGACACAAAAAGACCACCAGTAACGACAACATGAACAGTGCCGGAGCCTGAGCTTCGGAGACAATCTCTTCATAGGATTGCCCGGACCATTCGTAGGTGAAACCGGTCGGTAACTTACTCGCCAGTCGCGCCATTACGTCCATCGCTTCGCCGGAACTCACTCCCGCTGCAGCCTGTCCGCCGATTTTCATGGAGGGTGAGCCATTGTAGCGGGTTAACCGCGGCGAACCCATGATCCACTCCGCATCGGCAAAGGCCGAAAAGGGCACCATGTTGCCTTCGTTGTTGCGCACCCTGAGCTGCATGATGTTTTCCGGCAGCATACGGCCATAGGCGTCTGCCTGTACAATGACTTTCTGGACTTGTCCTTTATTTACAAAATCGTTGATGTAGCTAGAGCCAAGAGCTATGCCCAGGGTGGTATTGATTTCGTTGATGGAAATCCCCAGTGCTCCGGCTTTTTCGCGGTCGACATCGACGCGTAACTGTGAGGTGTCTTCCATGCCTTCCGGACGCACCCCAATCAGTTTTTTCTCCTGCATGGCCATACCCAGCAACATGTTGCGGGCGTCGGTCAGCGCAGCGTGGCCCTGCCCGCCAATTTCTTTGAGCTGGAACTCGAAGCCGGTGGCGGTGCCCAGTTCCGGTATGGAAGGGGGGTTAAGCGGGAAAATGACCGCATCGCGTACGCTGGACAAGGCGCCCCAGGCGCGGCCGATAACGGCTTCCACGTGCTGGTCCGGTCGCTTGCGTTCGCTCCAGTCTTTCAGTCGTACGAAGGCGATTCCGGCATTTTGCCCGGTGCCGAAAAAGCTAAAACCGGCGATGGACACAATCTTTTCGACATTGGGATCGTTCTTCAGATAATAATTTTCCATGGTGCGCAGAACCTTGATGGTTCGTTCCTGGGTGGCACCGGAAGGCAGCTGTACGATGGTAATAAAATAGCCCTGATCTTCTTGCGGCAAAAAGGATGTGGGTAAGCGGAACGCGAAGAAGGTGACACCCCCCACTATAATCAGATAGATCAGCATAAAGCGGCCAATCCGCTTCACCATGTAGGACACGCCTTTCTGATAGCCGTTATTGGAATGATCAAACATCCGGTTGAACCAGCCAAAGAAGCCTTTGTGATCCTCACCATGGGGTTTGAGCAAGGTAGCACAGAGCGCTGGTGTCAGGCTCAGAGCGAGAAATGCAGAAAACAAAATTGAGGTGATCAGTGCCAGGGAAAATTGACGGTAGATCGCCCCCACAGAGCCCGAGAAAAAGGCCATGGGAATGAAAACAGCCACCAATACGGTGGTGATACCGACGATAGCCCCGGTGATCTGGCGCATGGCCTTGCGGGTCGCTTCGAGTGGGGATAACCGTTCCTCGCGCATGATGCGTTCTACGTTTTCCACCACCACGATGGCATCGTCCACCAGAATACCAATGCCCAGTACCAGCCCGAACAGCGTCAGCACGTTGATGGAGAAACCGAATAAATTCAGGCCGATAAACGCCCCCATCAAGGCCACCGGCACCACAATAGTGGGTATCAGCGTGGCGCGCAGATTTTGCAGGAATAGCAGCATAACCAGAAACACCAGAAACACCGCTTCCAGCAGGGTGTGAATCACTTCGGTGATGGAAATACGTACGAAGGCGGTAGTGTCATAAGGACTGTCCCATACCATTCCCGCGGGAAAAAATTGTGCTAACTGTTGCATGCGTTCAACGATCAGGGCGTTGGTTTCGACGGCATTGCCGGTGGGCGATAGCTTGATGCCCATCGCGGCGGCCGGCTGGCCGTTGGCGAAGGCGGAGGAGGCATAGCTTTCACCGCCGAGTTCAACCCGTGCTACATCGCCCAGGCGCACGCTGGAACCGGTGGCGTTGACTTTTAACAGGACATTTTCAAAGTCCTTAACCGTGCTCAGCCGGCTGTCTGTGACCACGGTGGCGTTCAGCATTTGTCCGACGTTGGAGGGCAGACCGCCCAGTTCGCCCGCTGCAACCTGCACGTTTTGAGTTTGCACCGCACTGACAACGTCGCCGGGCGTAAGGGAAAAAGCGGTCAATTTAATCGGGTCCAGCCAGATGCGCATGGCGTACTGAGTGCCGAACACTTCTGCTTCGCCGACCCCTTTCACGCGCCGGATTTCGTCAATGATGTGGTTGTTCACGTAGTTGCCCAGCGCGATGGCATCCATGCTACCGTCGTTGGAGCTGAGGGTAATAATCATCATGTAATTGCGGGTGGCCTTATCCACTCGCAAGCCCTGGCGCCGCACTTGCTCCGGTAAGCGCGCTTCTACCCGTTTGACCCGGTTGTTCACTTCTACCTGTGCAATATTGGTATCGGTGCCGGAGGCGAAGGTGATGGTGATATTGGCTGAACCGCTGGCACTGCTGTCCGAGCTGATGGATTGCAGACCCTCAATGCCATTCATCTCTTGTTCGATGACCGCGGTGACGGTTTCTTCCAGGGTTTGTGCCGAAGCGCCGGGGTAACTAGCGGAAACCTTGATTGAAGGCGGCGCAATGTTCGGATACTGCGCCACTGGCAGGTTGCCGATGGACAACACGCCACCCAACAGGATAATGAGCGCAATAACACAGGCAAAACGCGGCCGGTCGATAAAAAATCGCGCCATGATTATTCTCCTGGAAGGGCCGCTGCATCGGGTTGTGCTTCGCTTTCTGCGGTAACGGTTCTGACTGTGGCACCGGGCTGCGCTTTTTGCAGGCCTTCGATAATAATCAGTTCACCCCCTTTTAATCCGCTACGGATGATCCAGCGATCGTCTTGTGCGATGCCGGTAATGACGGGGAGAGGCACCACCTTGCCATCCGGTAATACCGACATCACCATATCGCCTTTTACCGAACGCACCAACGCTTTCTGCGGTATGGTGAGGGCATGTTTGTATTCTGCCTGAGCCAGGATGACGCGAACAAACATGCCCGGCAGCAGCATGCGTTCGGGATTGGGCACCTCGGCACGAATCAGAATCTCACCGGTGCTGGGATCCACCGTCATTTCAGAGAACAATAATTTACCCGTATGGCTGTAAAGTGTGCCGGTTTCCAGCAACACCGATACGGTCGGGTCTTTCTGCATCATTTCCTGGCCGGCTTCCGATTGCCGGAAACGTAAAATTTGAGTGCTGGACTGCGTAAAGTTCACATAGAGCGGATCCAGTTGTTCAATCGTGGCCAGATGCGTGGCTTCGCTTTTTCCGACCAACGCGCCTTCAGTGACGAGGGCTCGTCCGATGCGACCGGTAATTGGAGCTTTCACCGTGGCGTACTCCAGGTCTATTTTGGCGCGGGCCATGGCTGCTTTGGTACCGGCGACATCGGCTTCCGCTTGTTTTAACAGGGCGTAGGCTTCATCGAACTGTTGCTGGCTGACGGCTTTTTTCTTCAACAAATCGCGAAACCGTCTTTCTTTTAATTTTGCTTGTGTCTGATCCGCTTCTGCCCGCGCCAGATTGGCTTTGGCGGCATCCAGATCGGCTTGTAACGTGGCGGGATCGATCTGGAATAATTTGGTGCCGGCTTTCACTTCACTGCCCTCAGTGAATAGTCGTTCCTGTATGATGCCTTCAACCCGCGCACGCACCTCGGCGGTTCGCAATGCCTGCACACGGCCAGGCAGTTCGGTTTTAACGACAATGCGCTTTGCCACGACCTCTTCCACTAGCACTTCAGGGGGTGGCATCTGCGCTTGGCCCGCCGCACCACTAGTGTCGTCTTTGCAAGCTGTGACAAGAATACAAAAAAGCGTAATGGAGATCAGCCGATGGGGTGACAAGTGAAATAACATCTGGATTGGCCTCAGAATCGTTTTAGCCCCTTACATCGGGCGCGGGATAAGCTTTCGGTCAGGTACGCGGGCAAAGATCTTTAAGTAATAGTTAGTAACGGTTTTACCGTCAACTAAACAGCCGGAAACAGCGTGTTGCGAAAAAGCGGCAGTAATCAGCGAAAAATAAAATGAGGGAGATAAAAGGGCATCGTGACGGTTGGGTCACGATGCCCTTTTATATTGCCGAGCTTATATAGCCAAGCGCAGCAGCGTTAGGGGTTCGGGTTTCGTAGCACCATCAAACGCAATTCCGTCATATCGTGCATTGCCCAGCGAATACCTTCGCGACCGAGACCGCTGTCTTTCACGCCACCATAAGGCATGTGATCAACTCGCCAGGAGGGAATATCACCGATTACGACTCCACCCACTTCCAATTCGTCCCAGGCTTTGTGTGCATGGTAAATGTCTTTGGTAAAGACACCTGCCTGCAAACCGAATTTGCTGTCATTAATGGACTTGATGACGTTGTCGAAATCATCGAATTTTTCCAACACCGCAACCGGTCCGAACGCTTCTTCGGCACAGACTTTCTGCGTTGAATTGACATTTTCAAGCAGGGTCGCTTGCAGCATGTTGCCTTCACAATCACCACCACATAATAACGTGGCACCATCGGCGATCGCTTCGTTGATCCAACCGTGTAAGCGGGACGCTTCACCCTCGCTGATCATCGGGCCGATGAAGGTTTGCGGGTCTTTCGGGTCACCGCTTTTTAATGCTTTTGCTTTTGCTACCAGCTTTTCTTTGAAGGTGTCATACACATCCGCATGAATATAAATGCGTTGAACGCCGATGCAGCTCTGTCCGGATTGATAAAAGGCACCAAAAATAATTCGGGCCACCGCATCGTCAATATCCCAGTCTTTGTCGACGACACACGCCGCATTGCCACCCAGTTCCAGAATGACCGGTTTTTTACCGGCACGGGCTTTTAGTGCCCAGCCCACATCCGGTGATCCGGTGAAGCTCAGTAATTTCAGACGGTCGTCTTCGGTCAGCATATCAGCACTGTCACGACGACAGGGCAGAATCGAAAACGCGCCTTTCGGTAAGTCGGTTTCGGCAAGAATTTCACCAATCAGAATGGCACCGATAGGCGTCAAACTTGCGGGCTTCAGAACAAACGGGCAACCGGCCGCAATCGCCGGTGCAACTTTGTGAGCTGCCAGGTTGAGCGGGAAATTAAACGGGCTGATAAAGGCGCAGGGTCCGATCGGCACTCGTTTAGTCATGCCGCTGTAGCCCTTGGCCCGGGCACTGATGTCCAGGGGAATGGTTTCACCGTATTGGCGGGACACTTCTTCTGCTGCGATTTTAAAGGTGTCAATTAAGCGGGTGACTTCACCTTTGGCATCATTGATTGGTTTGCCCGCTTCGACACACAGAGCGTAAGCCAGCTCATCAAAACGTTCCCGGAAACGGGTTACACAGTGTTCCAGTACCGCCTGTCGTTCGTACATTGCCATCTTTCGCATGGGCTCTGCTGCATCGCAGGCGGCAGCGATGGCCTGATCCAATACGTCCGGTGAGGCCAGCGGTACGGCCGTCGCCAGTTCGCCGCTGAATTTGTCGTACACTTTCAGATCCTGGTTAGCATAGACCGCTTCATTAGCCAGATAATAAGGATACTCTTGTTTTAACATGATCAATTCCTATTGCGTAATCAGTAGCTCTTGCAGCGCACTTCGAATCTGGTCAGGGATTGGCACCGATCGGTTCTCAGCACGGTTGACAAAAACATGTATAAAATCTCCGAATGCACAAGCGCTTTCTTCGCCCTCACGAAAAATCCCGACCCCATATGTGACGGAGCTGTTGCCCAGCTTAATCACCCGTAGTCCTGCCTCTATTTTTTCGGGATAAGCGATTCCGGATAAATAGTTACAACTGGAATTTACCACATAACCCACTACCGGTGCGTTATGTATATCCAGGCCGCCCCGTTCAATCAGGTATTGATTCACTGCGGAGTCAAAATAAGAGTAGTAAGTCACGTTGTTCACGTGACCATAAATATCGTTATCCATCCAGCGTGTACTGATGGGATAGAAGATTTTATAGTCGCTGCGGGAAATCGGTTTATGCTCAGTCATGATTTAGGTCAACAAAATGAAAAAAGGGTGAATTATGAATCAGAATGCAGCTTGATAGATAGCCAGTGCATCCTGCTCGGTTACCTGTTTCGGATTATTCACCAGTAAGCGTTGCTGCAACATAGCATCTGAGGCCAGGCGACCGATAAAGTCTTGCGGTACATTGCAATCCCGTAAGCGGTTGGGCAATGCGACCGTCTTGATGAGGGATTCAATATGCTGAATTAAACGGTCAGTGACTTCATCGTGCGGCCCCGCCTGAAATTGATCGCCCATGATGATAGGCGCTAATTCGGCATAATGAACGGATGCTTCCGATGCATTAAATCGCATCACATGGGGCAATACTAATGAATTGCTTAGTCCGTGGGGAATGTGGAAATGGCCACCCAAGGGGTAGGCCAGGGCGTGTACGGCAGCAACCGGTGCGTTTGCAAACGCTTGTCCGGCCAGCAGTGCACCTAGCAGCATATTGGCGCGGGCTTCGACATTTTTGCCATCCTCAACCACGGTCAGCAAATTGCGCGACAGTAGCTTCAGTGCCTGCAGCGCCAGCATGTCCGAGATCGGGTTCTTTTTATGCACGCTGGTGTACGCTTCAATCGCATGCACCATGGCATCGACGCCGGTGGCGGCAGTGACCTGTGGCGGCAGACCCAGGGTCAGCTCTGCATCGAGCAAGGCGATATCGGGTTGTAATACCGGGGAAACGACGCCGGCTTTTGTGGTTTCCCCGGTGGTTACGATGGCAATAGGCGTCACCTCGGAACCGGTGCCTGCTGTAGTGGGCACCTGAATCAGGGGCAGGCGAGGTTCTTTGGCATTGCCGACGCCGTACATATCCGGCAACGTCTGCGTACACCCGGGGTGAGACAAGATCGCGACCAGCTTGGCAACGTCCATAGAGCTGCCGCCGCCAAAGCCGATCACCAGGTCTGCTGCGTTGTCTTTTGCACTCTTGACGGCACTAAGAACAGTGGTATCGGACGGGTCAGGCTCGACTTCCGTGAACAGGGAGACTTGAACATCGGCGCTTTCAAAGCTGGGCAGCACTGTGTCCAGTAAGCCGACTTTTATGATGCCCGGGTCGGTGACGATAAGAACGGATTTTGCGCTGTATTGTTGGCACAGCTCGCCCAGCCGCTTGGCGCTGCCAGGTTCATTTATAATGGTTTTGGTGGTGCTGAAGGTGAATGCCTGCATGGAATGGGCACCTCTCTCTCTGGGTGGGCTTTATTAGAGCAACGGGTGGCAAAGATAATAACACGGCTGACGACCTTGTTTTGGCCATTAAAACCAGCTCTGTGGCCACCGATTTGCCAACCTTTGGCCGCTAGCCCGTGGTCCAAGGTTGGCAATCCAGGTCGGAAGAATGCGCAGTGAATATAGCAGGCAAGGTATGCAGAATCAGGCAGCCCGTTCGCTGAACACCTGATTGCGGCCCTTGTCTTTGGCTTGATACAGGGCTTTATCGGCGAAATTCAACGTCTGATCTATGCTCTTTTCCTCAGAGGGAACCAACGAATACACCCCGGCGCTGATAGTAATGGAAAGCGAATGTGAACGGGTGGTGACGGGGGTGGCCGCGACCAGGTTGCGGATTCGTTCTGCCACAATCAGTGCGCCCCTAAGGCCGGTTTCCGGCAGCAGAATACAAAATTCCTCGCCGCCGAAACGCGCTGCCAGATCCGATGGCCAGCGTACGCCTTCCTGAATCCGGCGCGCAACTTCCTGTAAACAATCATCACCGACCAGATGGCCATGGGTATCGTTGACGGTTTTAAAGTGATCTATGTCAATCATAATGACGGCAATGTCACGTTGATAACGTTTGGCTCGTTCCCATTCGTCATAAAACGAACTTTCCAGATGGCGTCGATTGCACAAGCCGGTGAGTTGATCGGTATTGCTCAGGTCACGTAGTTGTTGGGTTAGCGCTTCCAGTTCTTGTGTTCGCTCCTGAACCCGGGATTCCAGTTCTTCATTGATGCGGCGCGTGGTGATCAGGGTTTGTTCCTGCGCTTCGTATCGTAGCCGGCGCTCAATATTGATGCGTTCTGCTAACGCGAAGGACAACAAAACCACTTCCAAAGAAGAACCGATATGGGTTGCGTATTCGGTAAATAGGTTGGCAGGCAGAATATTGGCTTTATTCAGCGCCAGGACGAGGCCACCAAACAGCATGGCGGTCCAGGCGATGGTGTAATATTTTGCCGTGGACAGTCCGCCGCGCCAGCAGGCTGCGCCGGTAACGAGCGCCAGAATACAGGCCAGGCTGGCCCACACAATGATCGCAATGATGTTGTAATGATAAGGCAGGATGAAGGCACACAAAACCAGTGTTACACCGCCGTAAAAAGAGACCCTCAGCAGGTGATCGAGGCGGGGGGCGTAGTGCGAGACCAAGAGAAATTTGCGGGTGAAAGCGGCACCGAAAACGACCACTCCGGCCAGAAAAACAATAATAGCGCGATCATTCCACTCGGTGAGAGTCGGCCACAAGTATTTGAACGCATAGCCCCCTAAGCTGGCGAGAAACAGTGGCATACATAACACGTATCCCACGTACAGCAGGTAGGTGCGCTCACCGAGCACGAAAAAGATAAATAGGTTGTAGGTTGCCATCACCAGCATCGTGCCGAAGAATATGCCCTGTAGTATGGTGCGCGTCGTGTCAAAACCGTAAAACGTTTGCTCGTCCCACATCACCATCGGTGCCTGGACCGCACTGGATGATTTGATCCGCAAATAAATTTGCAATGATTGATGGGATTTCCAGTGCACCGGGATAATGAAAAACCGGTGATCGATAACGCGCTGATGATAGGCGTGCTTATCGCCGAGATGGTAGCTATCCTGCACCTTACCGTCGCTGACAATATAGACGTCTACATAATCCAGAACGGCGTAGCTGATTTCGATCAGACGTTTGATATCGCCCTGGTCCGGATTGGTGATGTGCAAACGCAGCCACCAGCTGGAATCGTTATAGCTTTTGTTGAAGGTTTGGTTGCTATTGGGCTGCCAATCCAGTGTGTTCTGCAATAACGCCTGAATCGTAAGAGTGCTGTTCTTATCCTCGATGTATTCGATATATTGATTTAGCTCCGCTCTGCCCTTGTCGAGGGGCAGGCTGAGCGGTTCCGCGTTTAAGTGCAGTGGCAGAATAAGGAAGAGAAGCGAGATCAAAACTAAATGCATTAGCGTGTAGCCCGGGTGACCTGGGGGTGCCTTTCATGTCGGTTCTTTGATAAGCGTAGCACTCGGGTGAAAGATAGGCTAAAAAACGGACAAGGGGTTAATTTTAGGCCGGCTGGGTGTACAATATTGTCCCTGGTTATAAGAATAACAACTAAATAGGTCGTCCTCTATGAACCTAGTGAAGTACGCGGTACTACTGGTCGGATTTGTGCTCCCAAGTATTAGCTTTGCACTGGCTCCCCCATTACGTCAGATTGACGCCTTCAAGGTCATCACCGTTGAAGGTGAAGACATGCCCTGGTTAGTGGGTTTGCCCATTGAGGAGCTCTCTCTGGCGGCCATGCTGGACGGCGTTATGGAGCCGATTCCCTTCCAGATTGATGAGTATAACCAGGGTGGTGCGGTGTATTTTGACGGCTGGCACGTACCGATGGCGGGCACGGCAAATTTGATGGACACCACCGACAAGCTGCTATTCCTCTTCAAAGATGCCGGAGAACGAAAAACCAAGCGTGATCAATATGATGGCGAATTGTTAGCGGAAATTATTACCCGCGATCGGGATGGCGTAGAGCGGTTTGTTTATTTGGTGCGCAACTCGCGCTTGCGCTCCGACGAACAATATGTCCGCTACAGCGCTGAGATCGGTTTGGTCGAGACTGACTTTTATAGCCTCCGTTACAATAACGAGAACCATCTTAAGTGGGATGATTTCAGATACAACAATTATGTGGGAGAACGGCCACTGGACTCCATGAAGCTGCGATTCGATACTGGGATTTTAACTCCTATGACGGACACAGAGCTTAATAATGATCAAATGATAGCGTTGCCAACGGGGGAAATCATTGGGCCTATCAGAACCACGACGCAATTGGACTTTAATATGTACCTGTTTGGCATGTCGATCATAGAGCTGAGCATGCAAATCTACCACTATCCCAAATACGTTATGTACGACGTACGCGGAGTTATTCCAGTGCTTAGGCGGAAAATGCTGGTTGACCCTTCTTTAACGATGTCATTGGATGCGAACCAACTACTGGGGGCGGCTATCCGCACCGCCACGGGACCGAAAGCGCCGGGCGTGGTGGATGGCAAAATCGATGAAAACGAACAGCTGATGATCGACACGCCTTTTGAGGGAGAATCCAATTGGATCTGGGTCAATAGTAAGCGCAATCTGGATGTCTTGGCCTTCGTCGATTATCTGGGGGACTTTAATGAGCCAATGGGGTTATTGCTGGAGGACGATCTGGATCGTGCGGATCCACCCGAGTATTTTCCCGGTCAGCAACCCAATATTGGCTACCATGTTCAGAGTTTTCCAATGAAGGGTTTTCTCGGTTTTGTGGTTAGTATATTTTTAACTGATGGTTTTGAAGGTGAAGGTGAGCCGGAAAAGTTTTCGGTCTATGCCCGTACATTACCCGAATTAGAAATCAGAGCCATGTGAACCCGGTATTTCCGAAACGGCAGGGACGGCACAACATGAACGGCAAATTTTCAACTGTACTGGCATCATTGGTAGTGTTACAAGCGTGTTCTACCGTGCAGCAAACCGAACTTGATAAACAGGTCTCGGCACTTAGCACCTGTGAAAAAATCGATGCCCTGGTAGCCGGGCACCCCAAGGGGTTTCCTAATCTGCGCACCGCTCAAACCACCTCAAAATATATGGACGTTTGGAAAGCCCGTTATCACCTGGTGGGCGATAGCTGCCAGGTATGGGGGTGGGGCAATGGCAAATTTAGCTATGTCTGTTCGCTGACGGAACCCAATAAAGCGGTGGCAATGGAGCATTTTGATCAGGCTAAAGAGGTGACTCAGCAATGTCTCGGCGAAAGCTGGAGCCTGAAGCAGGGCGAGCGGGATCAAGGGGAAGGCACGAAAGCAGAATACAGTGTGAGCGGACGCAATACGGTTGTCACCATCGTGGCCGCCTCTTCTCCCACGCTGTTTGCAACAGAATGGAAGACTTACTATTTTGTCGGAGACGCTGCGGACCTCAAATAAGGCTGGCAGACGCTGGCAGGTAGTTTACTCGGTCTCTCCTTCAAAAAGGTGCGCTTTTGCAAGAGAGAATTGGCAAGTGGGGCTCTCTGCATTGCGGTCTTTGCTGGTCAGCTGTAGGTTTGAACCGTCAGTGACGATTGAATAGCTGGAGTCCCTCTCAACCACTTTCAGTTCGACGTTATCATCTTTCATGATCAAGTTCTGAAATAGCACCTTTTTAAATGACTGGTGTGGATGATCGATATAAAACTCATTGTAAAAATCGGCACTGTCCACATTCATGGTGACGAAGGTAGTGTCGCCATTGGTGTAAAAATTGGCTTCGCAGGCTTTATTGTTAGGCGCCTTGCCGATCAATTCAACGCGGCCCACTCCCGACCGGAATTTGCTGATTGTATCATTAAGCAGGTTTTTAAATTCCTGATGCACTGCGCCGTTTTCTCGCGGTACCTTGACAATGGTGCTGTCTGCCAAAGCCGGATTTACCGCGCTCAAGGTGGTGATGAGTCCAAGGCCGATTATTGTTTTTTTCATAGCGACATCTCCCTAACCTAACGTAAATGCTGAACTAACAGTTTGGGTAAAACTTTGGCTTCTTCGGCAAGCAGCACGGCGTGTGCATTTTGGTTGCCGGAGAAAAATAAGCGGCGCTGGTCTGCCAGGGTGCCGTTTTCAATAGTGAACCGGCCTGATGCCGTTGGTACAGACACTTTATCGCCGGCTGCATTCAGACTGGTGATCTGGCGTTGAAAGTCAAATGGACCCTGAGCGTCTTTTTGCCAGCGGTTATAAAAGTACTTTATATTCGGCGTGATCTTGCGTTTGCTGGCTGTTCGGATGCAGGCCACGTATTCAGCGTTAGTGGTGACCTCACCCTCGGCGGGTTTAACACAACTACCTTTGGTGTCATAGACGATGTTGGCTCGTAATCCTCCATTGCCTATAGGGTCGAGCGCCGCCAGAAAATCGACAGTGCGCTTTTCCGAATAGGCAATTCTGGTCGCTGCGTCTATAGCGGTACCACCACCGAGGCCGTGCCCTATCAAGATGAGTTTCGCTTGCTTCGGGATTTGGCGGATGTATTCTCTGAACGCCTCCTGAAAACCCAGGTTATTCAGGGGCCCCTGTCCGTTTCCGAAGCCGTTCCAGTTGGCTTCAATGTATTTGGCGCCATAGGATTCCACCCAACTTTTCAGGTGCAGGGTGCTTTCGATATCGGGTTCCTGATCACCGGAAATGACAAAAACATAGGAAGTGTATTCGCCGGGATTGATATCCAGTTGGATGGCAGGGGACGACGATGGTGCAGCTTTGCTGTCGTTCGAAGACTCGCTGGGTTTAGTGGCTGCCGCTACTGAATTGGTGGGCTGCTGTTGCTTGAACTCTGCGACTAATTTATTAAAGCGTCGGGTTTCCGCTGCATGGGCACGTTGCTGCGACTTCTGAGTAGTACGCAAACTGGTAAGGCGGTTGGCAGTGGTGTTGCGCTTCTGATTCAATGCGGCGATCCGGGGGTCGGCGTCCAGGGCTTGATCGCTCACTTCATCCTTTTGTGTGTCCAGTTCGGATTGCAATTTTTGCAGCATATCCTGGGCGTTTTGCAGCTCGCCTAAAAGCGGCTTTTTTTTGTTCTTCAGGTGGGTAATCTGGGTGTTATATTCTTTCTGGCGCTGCAGATGATCGTTTTCTGCCAGGCGCTGTTTGAAGACATTCATCGCATCAAAGCGTTGCTGCTCACGGTTCATGTCCCGCTGTACGATTTCAATATCAAAATCCACTAAGGAAATGTCTTTTTCAATGCGCTCAATTTCAAAGGTCTGGCGTTTGAAATCGCGCTTTGCTTCATGAAAGCGTCTGCGGTTAGTGGTGCGCTCTATCCGGACTACTTTGCGTAGATCCAGAATCTGTTGATCAATACTCCACATGGATTTCTCGAGGGAGCTGATACTGGAACGGGTGCTGGCAAGGCTAGAGTTAAGTTTCTTGACTTTGGCGGAGCTGGAATTGATTTGCGCTTGTGTTGCGGCTATTCCCGGCAGGCAATACAACCCTGCCAACAGAATCAGCAACAACCTGATGGTGATCAGATTCAGCCGTCTGGGTCTTTGAATGTAATCGAATGTTTTCACGCTAGCCATTATTCATCGATGCTTTAATTATAGTTATTGTCTGTTCGAAACCGCTTGCGTGCATCTTCAGTTGAGTTTGAACAAAGGGTATATCTGGTGCTTTTTTGTCTGTAAATCGAGCCAAGTTGCCAACTGCCTAATGTTTGAAGGATATGACGCAACCCATTTTAGTGCAAGCAGCCTCTGAAGAGGTCAATCAGTATAGTGCCATAGGCCCCTGTTACATACTGTGGAGTGACTGTTTAGGTTTGTATGATAAGCAATCAATTTGGCGTTAAAAGGTTGCGCAATTTACAGGCACGAAAAAGGGGCGCTAAAAGCGCCCCTTAGGTTGGTAAATTCACCCGCGTTAACGAACACCCGCCCGGCGCAATGCTGCCGGCTGGAATTCCGTTTTCGAGAAGCGAACATCGTAGTTGGAGCCTTTGGATTCGTTGTTTTCGAAGCCCAGAGCCAAATAACGACCGGCGTTCAAGTCATACAACACTTCCAGCGCATAGGCTTGCACACCCGCATTATATGAAAAGAGCTGATGCGATTCCGCGATACGCCAAAGGTTGCCGCGACCATCGTAATGATCGATTACCGATGCCAGCCAGCTGTCTTCATCCAGGAACATGGTGCGTTTGGCGTAAATATGGCGAGTGCCTTTACGCAGATTGCCTTCCACTTCCCAAACCCGGTGCAATTCGTAACGGGCAAGATCCTGGTTGATGTGGCCGGGCTTGATCATCTCGTCGTAAGGCAGGCCTTTTTCATCCAACTTGTAAGAGTTATAGGGGATATAGATCTCTTTCTTGCCTTTCAGAGTCCACTCGTAACGATCCGGTGCACCGTTGAACATATCGAAGTTATCGGATGTACGCAGGCCGTCCGCAGCGGTACCCGGTCCGTCATAAGACACCTGGGGAGCGCGACGTACACGACGTTGGCCGGCATTGTAAATCCAGGCGCGACGGGGTTCGTTAACCTGATCGATTGTTTCGTGAACCAGCAGAACGTTACCGGCCAGCCGAGATGGCGCGGTTACCTGTTGTTTGAAGTAAAACATGACGTTGTCGTCTTCGCCGGGCTTATAGTCTTTCAACTGAGTCAGGACACCGAGCTGGTCGTTGAACATAACCATACTGTAGTTGCCGTTAACCTGGGGTGTCACCTGGCCGATGGTTCGCTCCAGCGAGTCACCGCGATAGCGCCCGATGTGGTTCCAGACTACTTCCAGGCCATTCTGTGGTATGGGGAACGGATAGCCTTGGAGTTCCAGGTTTTTCATTCCGGTGTTGCCAACAGTTTCCGTTTTTAGTGCGTTCGCTTTAGTCAGCTTGGCAATGCGCTCTGGCGCATTATATGGACGGCGAGACTGGTATACCGGCATGCGATAGGTATCAGGATATTTTTTGAACATGGCAGCTTGGCCAGGGGTCAATTTATCCTTGTATTTATCTACGTTCTGGGCAGTGATCGTGAACAGCGGCTTGTCATCGGCGTAAGGGTTGCATAAAAAATCACCGCCTTTGTAGCAAGCGGGTTTGCTTTTCATGCCACCATCCCAAGCCGGGATGGTGCCGTCTGCATTGCCTGCTACTTCTGCGCCGCTGATGGTTAACTCGCTACCGCCGAGCTTGTCTGCCTGGGCTTGGTCTACTTTTGCAAAGGCCGGAGCCGCCGCGATAGAAGAGGCCAACAGAGTACTGGCCAAGACTTTCAATTTAAATGAAGGTTTCATATTCATATCCTTATTATTTCCCCACAACTTAGAACGAGGCTGATGCGCTGATGGAATAGTAATCCCGGTCAGCTAATTGGTTGTATGGTTCTGCGCCATAGAAATCGGTATAGGAGACTTCCACAGTGTAAGTGTTTTGATAAACACCTTCTAATGAGAGGCCCAGCGCTTTTCTGTTTTCGAGGAAGTTGGTGACCGGGCCAGGGGTTGTACCGTACACATCGTGAGAAAAGCTGATGGTCGGTCTCAGGTTGATACCCGCAAAGACATTGTTGTAATCACCGGTGAACCGCATTTTGTATCCCCAGGCACCGCTGGTTGGATAATACTGGTCTTCAAATTCGGTTGACAGGGAGTCACTTCCGTTCAGGAATAGTGGGTAAGGCACACCTGTCGAAGTGCTTACAGTGGGTACGTATGGATGATTCAGGGTCGCGTTGTAGCTGCTGCTCAGGAGCGCTTCGTCTTGGTTCGGCATGTCAGTATAGGAGCCGGCTATGTCCAAAATAGCTGTCCAGCGTGCTGCACCGAGAATGCGGTCGAAAAAGTGGATGAAAGCCACTTCAGCCTGGTAGTAATCCAGGGCTACAAGCGAAGGAGCAAACTCGCCCGGCTCGTATTTGGCATAGCAATCGTAAGGAACGGGTGACTCCTTACAGCTCAATGAAGGCAAGCCCAGCAAGCCGCCGAGCGTATCGCCATCTTCAAGCTGGAAGGGTTGATCCTTCCGCATGCTGATTTCACCGGAAAATGCGGTGGCACCACCAGGTAAACCGAAATCGACACTGGTGTTAAAACTGACGCCGAAGAGCTGGATGTCTTCAGGATAATATATGGCCATATCCGCAGTCGGGAACAACGCCGCTGTATTGGTTTGGGTGGCAGGAGAACCGCCAGTCAAAATCCCGCGCACGGTGGACAAATCCAGACCGGCAAAACCAGGGTTGAATAGCTCAGGTCTGGGCAGATGGCCGGCCACGATAGGCAGACGAGAGTGATAGTTCATGTAATAGGCGGCGAACTCGGTTTCGATTGAATCCACGAAATAGCGGGCCGCCAAGCCGAATTGGCCTTGGTCGTCAGGTTCCATATCCTGGCTGCGGGGCAGAGTGGTAGCGGCTGCACCGGGCGCTCCGAATTCGTTACCGCTGGGCATGAATCCACCGTAGCAGTTTCCGCCTGCCAGATCCGTCGTAGAGAAATAGGTGCCGCAAGGCGGTAATTTGGTTTCTCTCCACTCAAGCAAATAAAAGGCTTCCACGGTCAGGTTTTCGGTGACACCGAGGGAGGCGTACAGCGCATTCAGTGGAATCAGTGCATCTTTTACTTCTGAGCCGGGTGCCAACAAGGCTTGTACGTCGACCGGGTTAACGGAGTTAATACCGTTAGGGAAAAATAAACCTTCGCCCCAGCTGATGACCTGTTTACCCACACGAACGTTTAAAGGGTGGTCTCCTAACCACCAGTCACCCCAGATGAAGGCATCCAGAATGTCTGCGCTGCGGCCGTCGCTTTGGTTGGGATCAAGATTTTGACCGTTGGCATTCTGACGGTAGTACACCGGTAAGTCCGTTACGCCATCGCCATTCACAATGCGATTGTCATAGAACGCTTTACCGCGAACAAAAGCACCGTAGTTTTTGTAGTTCAGCTCCACATCCATAACAATTTTGGCGAGTTCGGAAAAAGTAGAGCCTTTTTTCCAGAGCAGGTTGCTGTTGTCCTGCGAGCTGGTGCCGTGCAGGTGAACCATGCCCATGTCCAGTAACTGCTGCGGGGTGAAGCCCGGAGAGTTCGCCAATGCATTGACCTGTCCGACACCACGATAATCCCTGTCATCTGCTCGCCACGAAGCCCCAACAGATACCGTAGTATCCACCTGCATCGAAAAATCGCCGCTTTCGTAATTGAATGCTTGGGCGGGTACCACTGCACCGGCGGCAGCGATTGCCCCCGCTAATGCAGTGAGCTTAAAATAATTTTGATTTGCCATCAGAGTCGAACTCCATTCATCAATAATTGTTATTTGTATGGAAGACCAAACTGTGCGGAAGTCGAATAGGGAGGGATAACAAAACGAAGAAGACAGCTATTGGGATGTTTTTTTTGTTATCGTTAATCCGGTTCGAAAGGCGCACCTTCTCACTTTGGTTAGCAAAAATATATACGTAAAATTACAGAACGTGAAACTTTCTAGCGACATTTTTCACATATTGGCCGTATTTTGGCTGATTTTTGCCAGTCTTTCGGTCTTTTATAAAAAAACGGTCTAGATGCGGCAGTCTTTTGATTTGCTTTGGTACTTGTCCCTTGAAATCGGTAAAATGCGCCGATGAAAAATACTTCACTGATCCAATCTTTAAACCCTGCCCAAGCACAGGCGGTGCAATCCAGCGCAGATCGCTTGCTGGTGTTGGCCGGCGCCGGTAGCGGCAAAACCCGTGTACTCGTTCATCGTATTGCCTGGTTGATCCAGGAGCAGAATGTATCTCCCCACGGCATTTTATCTGTTACCTTTACAAATAAAGCGGCTGTGGAAATGCGACACCGTATTGAGGCGCTGTTGTTGTCGCCAACGTCTTCCATGTGGGTGGGGACGTTTCACGGTATTGCCCATCGTTTGTTGCGCATGCATTACCAGGACGCCAGGTTGCCACAGAATTTCCAGATTCTGGATGCGGATGACCAGCTCAGGTTGGTCAAGCGAATAATGCGTCAAATGGAGCTGGACGAGTCGCGCTGGCCTCCCAAGCAGGCGCAGGCGTTCATTAACAGCAATAAAGATGAAGGCTTGCGCGCAGCGCATATTGATGTTCACGGCGATGCTTTTCAGCAAACACTTGTTAATATTTATCAGCAGTATCAGGATGCCTGTGATCGAGGCGGCATGGTGGATTTTGCGGAACTGATCTTACGCAGTCATGAATTATGGCTAAACAATCCGGCCATTCTCGCCCATTACCAGCAGCGTTTCCGCCATTTACTCGTTGATGAGTTTCAGGATACCAATCGCATCCAATATGCCTGGCTGCGGGTGCTGGCGGGCAACCAGGTGCCGATTACCATCGTCGGCGATGACGATCAGTCAATCTATGGTTGGCGGGGGGCTCGCATAGAAAATATCCGTTCATTTGGTGATGATTTCGGGCGTACGGAAGTGGTCAGGCTGGAACAGAATTATCGTTCCACGGCCACCATTCTGAATGCCGCGAACGGAGTGATCGCCAATAACCGGGACCGTTTGGGTAAGCAGTTGTGGACTTCGGGTGACGAAGGCGAACCAATTTCCCTGTACGCCGGTTTTAATGAAGTGGACGAAGCCCGCTTTGTATCCGATCGTATTCAGCAAACGTTGCAGCAAGGTTTACGGCGCAGTGACATTGCCATTCTTTATCGCTCCAATGCCCAGTCCAGGGTGTTAGAAGAAGCATTGTTGCGCGCTGCAATCCCCTATCGCATTTATGGCGGTCATCGTTTTTTTGAGCGGGCGGAAATAAAAAACGCGTTAGCGTATTTGCGCTTGATGTCGCACCGGGATGACGATGCTGCATTTGAACGAGTAGTGAATACGCCAACACGGGGGCTGGGTGACAAATCCCTGCAAAAGATTCGCAACGCCGCGCGGGAATTGAAGATACCGTTGTGGCAGGCCAGCTTGAGTGTGTTGCAGCACAAGGCTTTGGCAACAAAGGCCGGTAACGCCTTGCACGGCTTTATGGGTCTGATCGAAATGCTGGACCAGGAAACCCGCGGTTTAGGGTTGTCGGAGCAAGTGGAGCGCATGATTGATGCGTCCGGGCTAATCGTCTATCACCAGAATGAGAAAGGCGAAAAAGGTGAAGCACGGGTAGAAAACCTGAAAGAATTAATCAGTGCCAGTCGCGAATACGAAACCAATGGCGACGAAGAATCCGCTACCCTGGCGGCGTTTCTGGATCACGCTGCGTTGGAGTCGGGTGAAACACAAGCTCGCGAAGACGAAGATTATGTGCAAATGATGACACTGCATTCCGCTAAGGGTTTGGAATTCCCGGTGGTCTTTATCACGGGGGTGGAAGAAGGATTGTTTCCCTCCATGCGGTCAGTAGAAGATTTACAGCGCATGGAAGAAGAACGGCGTCTGGCCTATGTCGGAATTACCCGGGCAATGAAGACGTTGTATCTGAGTTATGCAGAAAGCAGGCGCATTTACGGCAGCGAAAATATTCATACGCCGTCGCGTTTTCTGCGCGAGATTCCAGCCCATTGCCTGCAGGAAATTCGTGCCAGTGCCAATATCACCCGTCCGGTTACGGCGATCCGTGGGCGTGCACCTGCAGACAGCAGTTCGCCTTATCAATTAGGCCGTTCCGTCAGCCACCCCAAGTTTGGAGAAGGTGTCATAATTGGCTGCGAAGGGCAGGGTCCTAACGCTCGGGTTCATATTAATTTTACCGCGCCTACGGGGGAAAAATGGTTGGTGGCGCAGTACGCGCGGCTGGAGCTGCGCTGAAACCGGGCGCGTGTGAGGCGGATGCCGTGGCAACCGGCTGTCCGGCAAACCGCTGGGTGGAATAGGCTAGACAACAAAAACAACATAATCGGGAGTTTTCAGATGAAGTGGACGCATAGGGTTCTGCTGCTTGTATTCATGCCATTCGTTATGCTATCAGGCTGCGGTGAAGACACGCCTGCAACGCAAGCGGTAAGCGGTGAACCGCAAAAAACCTTTACCTGGAAAATGGTCACCACCTGGCCACGAAATTATCCCGGTTTGGGTATGGCGCCGGAAAATTTTGCCAAGGCGGTTGGTGAAATGAGTAATGGTCGACTGCAGGTTAAAGTGCATGGTGCGGGTGAGTTGGTACCTGCGCTGGGCGTGTTCGATTCGGTTGCTCGTGGCGCCGTGGAAATGGGGCACGGCGCGGCTTATTACTGGAAAGGGAAAACCCCATCCGCTCAATTTTTTACTGCAGTACCTTTCGGATTGAATGCCCAGGAAATGAATGGCTGGCTGCATTACGGCGGCGGTATGGAATTGTGGCGCGAAGTATACGAGCCGTTTAATCTGGTGCCGTTTGCCGGTGGCAGTACCGGAGTACAGATGGCTGGTTGGTTCAAGAAAGAAATTAACAGTGTGGATGACCTGGAAGGCTTGAAAATGCGGATTCCCGGCTTAGCGGGCGAAGTGTTTCAACGGCTGGGTGGGGTGCCGGTGACGTTGCCTGGTGGCGAGCTGTTTACTGCGTTGCAGACCGGTTCTATTGATGCGACCGAATGGGTCGGGCCCTATAACGATCTGACTTTTGGTCTATACAAAGTAGCGAAATACTATTACTACCCGGGTTGGCATGAGCCGGGAGCGATGCTCGAATTTATTATCAATAAAGAAGCCTGGGAAAGCTTGCCGCCGGATTTGCAGGCGATAGTGACCTACGCCACCCGCGCTATCAACCAGGACATGCTGGACGAATACACCGCACGGAATAACGCAGCACTCGAGGAACTGGTCAATAAACACGGGGTGCAATTGCGTAAACTGCCGGATGATGTGCTGAACGCCTTACGGGTAGCCTCTGAACAGGTGATCGAGGAAACCATTGCCGATGACGAAATGGCGAAGAAAGTATACCAATCATTTAAAGATTTTAAGGAGAGCGTCGTGCCGTACACCCGAATTTCAGAAGAGGCTTTTCTTAAGACCCGGGACCAGGAAGGTCGTGATTAACATTGCGGTATCGCAATAGCGGAAGGGAAAACAGGGTTGCTGTTTGTGTGTCCCTTTCCGCCATTGCTGCATGTATTCAGCTTGTGCGTGGCACTGGCCGGGTACGGCGGTTTTCATCAATAGCGACAAAGGTGAATTGCCCTTCGGTGACTTTACGGCATTCAGCGTCGCTGTAATGCTGTGCCCAAACCTCCACCACAATGGCCATTGAGCTGCGCCCGATGTCTTTCACGGTGGTGTAACAGCTGACGACCGAGCCCACCGCCACCGGGCGCAGAAAAACCATTGAATCAAGGGCTACTGTGGCTACCCGACCGCGGGCCAGTCGATTGGCGGTGACGGCACCGGCCAAATCCATCTGAGACACTAACCAACCGCCAAAAATATCCCCTTCGGCGTTCGCGTCTGAAGGCAGGGCGACGGTTTGCAAGGTGAGTTCACCTTGAGGCGTTGGGAAATTATCGTCTTCGCTTATATCGTTCATGTGCATCCTGTAGGGCTGGAGCAAGTGGTTAACGGTCTCTAGTGTAGCAAATTTTTAGAACTCTTAATTGTTATAGACTATATCCGGCAACCAGGTAGCAAGTGAAGGCCAAATTGCAATCAATGCGAGCGTAATCAACTGAATAATGATAAAAGGCACAACTCCACGATAGATTGTGGTGGTCGAGATGCTATCCGGGGTCACGCCGCGCAAATAAAACAGGGCAAATCCAAAAGGTGGGGTAAGGAACGAGGTTTGAAGATTAACGGCAATCATAACTCCGAACCAAACCGGATCCAGTCCCATGGCCAATAATACCGGACCTACAATCGGCACTACCACAAAGGTAATCTCAATAAAATCCAGAATAAAACCCAGCAGAAAGATTACCACCATCACCAACAGCATGGCACTGAAAGCGCCGCCGGGCATAGAATGGAAGAATTCGTGAACCAGCTCTTCGCCGTTGTAGCCCCAAAACACCAGTGAAAATACGGTAGCCCCGATGAGGATGGCGAAGACCATGCAGGTGACTTTGGTGGTGGAGAGCATGATGTCCTGCAGATTTTTCCGGTTTAATTGTCGTTGCAGGGCCGCCAGTAAGGTTGCCCCGGCAGCACCGACTGCAGCAGCCTCGGTGGGGGTGGCGAGCCCGGTTAAAATTGAACCCAGTACAGCGCCAATCAACAGTAGGGGGGGAGCCAGGCCTTTAATACACTGGATGAGTAGAGGCCCTGATTCTGTTTCAACCGGTGCTGGCGGCGCGTGGTCCGGATTGATCAGAGCCCGGCAAATGATGTAACCCATATATAAGAACACCATCACCAGGCCGGGGATAATTGCTCCGACAAACAAATCACCCACTGAAACGGTGTCGACACTGAAAATACCCTGGCTTAGTTGCGCTTGCTGGTAAGCGTTGGAAAGCACATCACCGAGTAGCACCAAAGCAATCGAGGGCGGAATTATCTGTCCCAGCGTGCCGGTTGCAGCGATGCTGCCGGTGGCCAATGCCGGGTCGTATCCGCGTTTGATCATGGTGGGCAGTGCCAGTAGCCCCATGGTTACCACGGTCGCGCCAACGATGCCGGTGCTGGCTGCCAGCAACATGCCCACCAGGGTTACCGATATACCCAGGCCACCGGGAAAGCGGCCGAACAGTTGGGCCATGGTATCCAACAGGTTCTCGGCAACTTTGGACTTTTCCAGGGTTATGCCCATCAACACGAACAGCGGCACCGCCAGCAGGGTTTCGTTGCTCATGATGCCGAAGATTCGGCCCGGCAAATTACTCAGAATGCTGGGGTCGAACAGGCCAAGCAGTGTTCCGCCACCCGCAAAGGCCAGTGCGACTCCAGCCAGGGTAAAGGCCACCGGATAGCCCATTAACAAGGTGAGGCAGACTGCGGCGAACATCAATAGCGGAATCATATCCGGCTCACCTCCCGGTCATCCGGTGCCACACCTTTCAGGACGATGAGGCTGCGCAGGGCTTCTGCAATGCCTTGCAAGAGTAACAGTACAGCCATAACGGGTATCAGGGTTTTCAGCAGGTAAACGTAAGCAAGTCCTTCGGACTCTCCGGAGCGTTCTTTCATGTTCCAGGCGAAATCCACGAAATCGAGGCTGATATAAAGAATAAAGCCACAAGCCGGAAACAGCAGCAGTAAGGTGCCTGATAAATCTACCAGGGCTTTAGCCCGGGGTGAGAATCGGCGGTAGAAGACGTCGACCCGCACATGGGCATCGTGTTTCAGGGTGTACGCGCTGGCCAGCATAAATAGCATGGCGTGCAGGTACATTACGCTTTCCTGCAGCGCAATGGAGCTGATACGCAGGCCGCCCAAGGTGATATGACCGCTCTGGAATCCATAACGAATTACCACCACCAGGACGGTAATGGCCATGATCCCCAAGGAGGCTTTGGATAGTATGTGACCCGTCCATTCCGACAGTCGGTCGAGTGCTTCAATTATTTTTGTCATCGGTTTCTGCTAGGGTTCCCTGCCTGCACGGGCCGGATTATAGCGGCTGTGACCGCTCGACAGCAAAAATTCTCTGGCCTCGGAGTTGATTGCTCGTTGTGAAGAATGTTTATATCAAGACCAGTTAGCAATGAATCTGTAATATAATTGTCACAAGCGAACCCTATAGTTCCGAGGTCATAGGGGGGCTGGTGACTCACGTTTCCCTGACACACGTCCATACACTCGGAGAGATCCCATGAATTTCAAGAAATTAGTTGCAACTGTAGCAATGACTGCCAGTGCAGCTCTTGTTGCTACGGCTGCTCAAGCGGAAGCCAAAGTTGATCCAAAACTGCCCTCCTACTCGAAAGTGGGCGGTGTATCCGGAAATATTTCAAGCGTTGGTTCAGATACCCTGGCTAACCTGATGACATTCTGGGCAGAAGAGTTTAAAAAACAGTATCCAAACGTAGCAGTACAGATCCAGGCAGCCGGATCTTCCACAGCGCCTCCGGCTCTGACCGAAGGGACTTCCAATCTGGGCCCCATGAGCCGAAAAATGAAGGACAAAGAAATCGAAGCCTTCGAGAAAAAATTCGGCTATAAGCCCACGGCTATTCCGGTTGCGATCGACGCACTGGCTGTGTTCGTAAACAAAGACAATCCGATTAAAGGCATGAGCATCGAGCAGGTAGACGCGGTGTTTTCTTCCACCCGCACCTGCGGCGGAAATAAAGACTTCAAAACCTGGAGTGATCTGGGGCTGACCGGTGATTGGGGTAAGCGCGACATTCAGTTGTACGGACGTAACTCAGTATCCGGCACTTATGGCTACTTCAAAGACGAAGCGCTGTGTAAAGGTGATTTCAAAAGCACTGTTAACGAACAGCCGGGTTCTGCTTCGGTCGTGCAATCCGTTGCTACTTCTTTGAATGGCATCGGTTACTCCGGTATCGGGTACAAAACTTCCAGCGTACGTGCGCTGCCGTTGTCTAAGAAAGGCGACAAGTATGTTGAAGCGACCAACGAAGCCGCGCTCGATGGATCTTATCCTTTATCCCGTGCACTTTATGTTTACGTAAACAAAGCGCCTGGCAAAGAGTTGTCTCCACTTGAACGTGAGTTCATCAAGCTGGTTATGTCCAAGCAAGGTCAACAGATTGTTGTAAAAGACGGATATATCCCGATGCCCGCCAGCTTGGTTGCTAAAACCATGTCTAAGTTGGGTATCAAAATGGAAATTGCTGGCAAATAAGATTCTCCCTGGGGAAAGTCTACGCGGCGGGGCTACATTTCATGTAGCCCCGCTTTGTCTCATTTAGTTATTGGGTTCCGTGTCCATGGCATCAACAAGCGAAGAATTATTTGGGGTTTCTGAGCAGCGTTTAACGCAGCTTCGCAGTCGTCGAAAATTAAAGGATCAGGTCGCCAGAATGGGGATCAGCGTCGGTGGTCTAGGCGTGATTCTGGCTATTTGCCTGATTTTCTTCTATTTGCTGTACGAGGTTATTCCACTCTTTTTGCCTGCGTCACTGGAAGAAAAAAGCACACTTAAGCAGTACAGCGTAGAAAGTACCTACTTTGTCGTTCTGGAAGAGCAAGGTCAGGTTGGTCTTTCCATCGACAAGAAAAAGGGGCCGGTTTTTTTCGATGCGCACACGGGAGAATCGTTGGCCACAGCGGATTTGCCGACGGACAGTAACATTACCGCATTTTCTAAGGATGCACCGGGTAAACGGGCTTATGCACTGGGTTTTGAGGACGGTACGGTATTGGTTCAGAAACCGGTATACGATATTGAATATGGAGAAAACAGCAAAACCGTCAACCCGCGGATGGATTACCCGCTCGGCGAAGAGCCGCTCCAAGTTTTGGACGGTTCACCCATAACCCACTTGGCGTATCGTGAATCAGATTCGTCACTGCGTATTATTGCGGCTGATAATGCCGGCCGTTTATTCTTAAAGGATTTTGAAAAAACAGAAAGTTTTTTGTCTGATGATGTGACATTGGAAGAGGTCGATACCATACAGTTGCCTTCACCCTCCAGTGCTGTGAGTAAAATGCTATTAAGCCTGGACCAACGTTGGCTGTTCCTGGTGGAAAAGGCCGGCAAAGTGGAAGTGCTGGATTTGCGCAAGGACGTGGCCGAGATGCGCGTCGATATTACCAGTGTCGGTTCCGAAGGCAGCAAGGTGACCGTAGCGGAATTTCTGCTGGGCGGTTGGTCTTTATTGTTGGGTGATGATCAGGGCAATATTTCGCAATGGTTTGTGACTTATAATGATCACCAAAAACCGTATTTGGCGAAAGTCCGTACCCTGACCCTGAATGAAGGGGTGGCAATTACTGCGATCCAAACCGAACACCGCCGCAAAGGCTTCATCGCTGGTGATGCGGAAGGCCATATCGGTCTATTCAATACCACGGCCGCTCGTGAAGTGGCCGACGTTAAAGTGGCGGATAAACCGATCGAGTGGATTGCTATGTCGCCGCGTGGCAATGGCGCGGTGTTCAACGTAAGCGGTGATGCTCCTTACAACTACGAAATTGACAACGAACACCCGGAAGTATCGTTTCAATCCCTGTGGCAGAAGGTGTGGTACGAACGATACGACGAGCCCACATATACTTGGCAGAGTTCTTCAGCAAGTAACGATTTTGAACCCAAATTCAGCTTGATGCCATTGACCTTCGGTACCATCAAAGCGGCGTTCTATGCCATGTTGATTGCAATGCCGCTGGCCATTTGCGGCGCCATTTACACAGCCTATTTTATGGCCCCGGCGTTGCGCACTAAGGTCAAACCTACCATCGAATTAATGGAAGCGCTGCCGACGGTTATTCTCGGCTTTCTGGCCGGGCTTTGGCTGGCGCCGTTGGTGGAGGCGAATCTGGCCGGGATCACCAGTATCCTGGTTTTAACACCCTTATTTATTATTTTGGCAGCGGTGATCTGGTCGCGCTTACCGGCTGATTGGCGCACCCGGGTACCGGATGGTTATGTGCCGGTCATATTGATACCCGTGGTGGTATTTGCCGGATGGTTATCAATGACTTTAAGTGCCCCCATCGAATTGGCATTTTTTGACGGCAGCATGCGGGTTTGGCTTTCCCACGATATGGGGATCGATTTTGATCAGCGAAATTCAATGGTGGTGGGAATGGCGATGGGTTTTGCGGTTATTCCTACCATTTTTTCGATAACCGAAGACGCTATTTTTGCTGTGCCGAAAGGCCTGACGCAGGGCTCTTTGGCGTTGGGTGCAACGCCCTGGCAAACCATGGTTCGGGTGGTGATGCCCACCGCCAGCCCCGGAATTTTCTCAGCATTAATGATCGGCTTGGGGCGGGCTGTGGGTGAAACCATGATCGTATTAATGGCGACGGGTAATACGCCGATTATGGATATGAATATATTTGAAGGACTGCGCACCCTGTCTGCCAATATCGCGGTGGAGATGCCTGAGGCGGAAGTGGCCAGCACGCACTTCCGCATTTTATTTTTATCTGCTTTGGTGCTGTTTGTGTTTACGTTCCTAGTTAATACCACCGCTGAGATTGTGCGTCAGCGACTTCGTGAAAAATACGGCTCGCTGTAAGGGGGAGGCATCGGTGAATAATTCGTTTAAACAATGGTTTCGAAAGGGTGAGCCCTGGGTTTGGCTGAACGCAGGCGCGGTGGCAATCTGTGTGGTCATGGTGGTTGGCCTATTGGGATTGGTCGCGGTTCGTGGTTTGGCTCACTTTTGGCCACACACCATTATCCAGGCTACTTATACCGAGAGTGACGGCAGTCAGTACAAATTGATTGGCGAAGTAGCCGACGAAGAGTGGGTTGCCGCTTCGCGGGTACGTGACAGCGGAGTTGAGATTCCGGAAGACGTGAAAGTCGTGAAACGGATGCAAATAAAAACCGGCAACCGGGATATTTCCGGCCTGGATTTCCGCTGGCTGATTGCAGAAAACCTGACTGATATCACCACACCGGAAGAGGTGATGCTGGTGGAGCGCCGGGAATGGGGTAATTTATACGGCTACTTGCGCCAGGTGAAAGAAAGCGGCAACGTGGTGGCGAGTGATGCAGAAGCTTTACCGGAATTTGAACAGCGTCTGGAGCGGGCGTTATCCGTTTTTGAACAAATTCGCGAAATCGAAAACGGCGAGATCGGAACCATCAACTACGAGGTGGAGCGTCTGCGTCTGCAGGAGCGCGGTCTTGCACTGAAAGGCGAACTCACTGAGCAGGCGAAAGCAGAGATTGAAGCGGCGAAGCAAGAGCAAGACGATTTATATCAGGCACTGAAAGGCAAGCTGGATGATCTCAATACGCAGATCAGTCGTGACAGTGTCGTGCTCGAAACCATGGAAGGTACGGAGAAAGAAGTCCCGCTCAAATTGATTGTGCAATATAAGCAGCCTAATGGTTTGTCCTGGTTCCAGAAGGTGGCGGATTACTTTCATCAGGTCTGGTTATTTCTGACTGAAGACCCCAGAGAAGCCAATACGGAAGGCGGGGTGTTCCCGGCTATATTCGGAACCGTACTCATGGTCATTATCATGTCCATTCTGGTGACCCCGTTCGGGGTTATAACCGCGGTGTATCTGCGGGAATACGCCAAGCAGGGCCTGCTCACCCGCACTATTCGCATCGCTGTGAACAATCTGGCGGGTGTGCCGTCTATTGTATACGGTGTTTTCGGTTTAGGGTTTTTCGTCTATTTCACCGGTGGTTCAATAGATGATATTTTTTACCCTGAGGCGGCTCCCGCTCCGGTGTTCGGTACGCCGGGTTTGATGTGGGCGTCAATTACGTTGGCTATCCTCACACTACCGGTGGTGATCGTGGCCACGGAAGAAGGGCTGACGCGGATTCCAAAGTCGTTGCGCGAGGGCTCGCTGGCGCTGGGCGCGACTAAGTTTGAAACCATATGGAAGGTGATATTGCCGATGTCCAGCCCCGCCATGATGACCGGATTGATCCTGGCAGTGGCCCGTGCCGCCGGTGAAGTGGCACCGCTGATGCTGGTGGGTGTCGTGAAGCTGGCGCCCACTTTACCACTGGATGGCAATTTTCCTTACTTGCATCTGGAGCGCAAATTTATGCATTTGGGTTTCCATATTTACGATGTAGGCTTCCAGAGCCCGAACGTAGAGGCAGCCAGGCCATTGGTTTATGCAACTGCATTTTTGCTGGTGCTGGTCATCGTGCTACTTAATTTAACGGCGATTATGATTCGTAATCGTTTGCGCGAAAAATACCGCGCCTTGGAAACCTAGGGCAGGAGGTTCAACATGACAGAATTGAATTCAAACTTAAACGAAGGTGATGCCATGACTGCTGCAGAAAGCCCGCGCAAAATGGAAGTAGGCCAGAAGACGACCGCTATGAACATGGTGCCGAATCAGTTGGAAAATGAAGAAATATGTTTGGAAGTTCGCGACTTTCGGCTGTATTACGGCGACAAACGTGCGCTACATAATGTGAATATGGTGATTCCGGAGAAAAAAGTAACGGCTTTCATAGGTCCGAGTGGGTGTGGTAAGTCCACCCTGTTGCGCAGTTTCAATCGCATGAACGATCTGGTGGATATCTGCCGTACGGAAGGACAGATCCTGTTTGAGGGCAGCAATATTTTTGATCGTAAGGTGGATGTTACTGATTTGCGTCGGCGGGTCGGCATGGTCTTCCAGAAGCCGAACCCTTTTCCCAAAACCATTTATGAAAATGTGGCCTATGGCCTGCGTATTCAGGGCATCAATAAGAAGCGCATCCTGGACGAGCGGGTGGAGTGGGCACTCAAAGGCGCGGCTTTGTGGGACGAAGTGAAAGATCGACTGCATGAAAATGCGCTGGGCATGTCCGGTGGTCAGCAGCAGCGTCTGGTTATTGCGCGCACCATCGCAGTGGAGCCGGAAGTACTGCTGCTGGATGAGCCCTGCTCGGCGTTGGATCCCATTTCAACGCTCAAGGTTGAAGAGTTGATTACAGAGCTGAAAGATCAATTCACTATCGTCATTGTGACTCATAATATGCAACAAGCAGCTCGGGTTTCTGACTATACTGCCTTTATGTACCTGGGCGATTTGATTGAATATAAAGACACCGACACCCTCTTTACCAATCCGGCGCAAAAGCAGACCGAAGATTACATCACGGGTCGTTACGGCTGATCGTTTAAAGTGCTTGATTTGATAACTAATTTTGAGTGAGACCACGGATGAAAAGCGAAGACTACACCCAACATATTTCCAAACAATTTAATGCAGACCTTGAAGAAGTGCGTAGCCATATTCTGGCTATGGGTGGCTTGGTAGAAAAGCAGGTGGTTGACGCAGTACAAGCACTGGTGGAAGCCGACAGCGCACTGGCCAGTGAAGTCATCAGCAACGAAAAAAAAGTCAACGGCATGGAACGCCGTATCGATGAGGAATGTACCCGTATTATTGCGTTGCGTCAGCCTGCGGCGAGTGACCTGCGCTTATTGGTCGCCGCCACTAAGGCCAACACAGATCTGGAGCGGATCGGTGACGAGGCCAATAAAATTGCCAAAATGGCGATTCGCCTTTCAGAAGACGGTGCGTTGCCCCGAGGCTATATAGAAACCCGCCATATCGGCCACCATGTTACCGCCATGTTGCGGCAATCACTGGATGCGTTTGCCCGCTTTGATGTGGACCAGGCCGTTGCGGTAGTGCGTGAGGATAAATCCGTTGATATCGAATACGAATCTGCAATGCGCTTGATGGTGACCTTTATGATGGAAGATCCCCGTTATATCAAACGTGGATTGAATGTGCTGTGGAGCTTGCGAGCTTTGGAACGCATCGGTGACCATGCGCGTAATATTTCCGAGCAGGTGATTTATCTCGTCAAGGGCAAGGACATACGCCATTTGCCGTTGTCCACTTTGCAGGATGATCACGTGTTAACAAGCGAAGAGAAGAAAAATCTAAAAACCGAATAGCGCTAAGGCAGGATGAGAGGGAAGCCATTATTTTGATCGCGGCTTCCTTTTTTTGAACGCTATAACCCCGCATCCATCTGTTTCATCCGCTCATTCATTATATTCTGTACGTCCTTCGCCTGTTCGATCAGTTTGGGGATCTCCGTGACCGGAATGGTCACTGGTACCGGCAGCGAACTGTCCAAATCCTGATTTTTGGCGAGCGGATTGTTTTCTACGATGGAATTCGTCGTCGCGACTGTTCTGACCCGTCCAAAGGCAACATCGATCTGTTCTTCAGAAAGCCCCTGCAAAAGGTTGGCTGTGGGGTCGGTACGCACGACCAGATTGAGGGTGTTTCGGTTCGGTTGCTGGCTGAATTGCCAGACCCCGTTTTCATCCTGCCAGCGATAAAAAATATTATCTTGTGGTTGGATATCCAATTGGGCCAACTGCTCTCGGGTGAGTTGATCCGGCCCGAGAGCGGGTACATTGTCGCTCCATTGAATCCATTGCTCCGCCACGGCATCGGTAACCGAGACCTGGTCATCGCCTTTCATGGAGGGCAATGATAGTGAGGGCATGGAAAACGACATGCGCGATAACGCCAGATCCTTGAATGCCAATAGTTTGCTCATCCCGCTGGGGCCCATCAGCAAATAAGGCCCTGCAACGGTTAAAATAACCAGGAATATCATAAGTTTAATAAATAATTTCATGGGACTTTGTCACCTTACCCCGCTGTCGCCTCAACCACCTTCGTTAATTGCAGTATAGCGGTTCCTGTGCACTACACAGCTTCGGTTTGATGCTATACCATGTGGCAAATTTAATAATTACGAGGTGCAGCATGCCCAGTTTTGATGTGGTTTCTGAAGTGAACATGCATGAAGTGGATAATGCCGTGGATCAGGCTAATCGTGAAGTGACCAACCGCTTTGATTTTAAAGGCACCAAGTGCCGTTTTGAACAGGATAAAAACGTAATCACTATGGTTGGAGATGCGGATTTTCATTTGCGTCAACTGCAGGATATCCTGGAGAGCAAGCTGATCAAACGAGGAATCGACATCGCCTGTCTTGACCTGGATGAGCCGGACGTCAACCTGGCGGAGGCAAAGCAAAAAGCGACTTTGCGTCAGGGACTGGATTCAGATCAGGCAAGAAAACTGGTCAAAATAATCAAGGAAAGCAAACTGAAGGTGCAGGCGTCCATTCAGGGCGAGAAACTGCGGGTGAACGGCAAGAAGCGTGATGATCTGCAGCAAGCGATTGCGATGCTGCGGGAAGCCAAATTTGAAATGCCATTACAATATGAAAATTTTCGTGATTAACAGTCCCTATCCCGCGAGCTAGGCGACGGATTGATTCTCTTTTTTTACCATTAAGCGAGTGGGAAAGCGGCAGGTGAACACGCTCCCTTCGCCGGGGTCGCTGACGATTTCCAGTTTGGCATCGTGGTGTAACAACACATGCTTTACAATGGCCAGACCTAATCCGGTGCCGCCTGATTTTGCGTGCCGGCTTTGGTCCGCGCGATAAAAACGCTCAGTCAGGCGTGGCAGGTGTTTCTCGTCAATGCCGATACCGTCGTCTTCTACTTCCAGATACACACCCTCTTCATCCGCCCACCAGCGCAATTCAATACGGCCGTTTTCAGGCGTGTATTTGATGGCATTCATCATCAGATTGGAAAAGGCGCTGCGTAATTCGTTCTCATCACCGTAAATTATCAAGTTAGTATCAATATCCAGGATGATTTTGTGCTGTTTACTTTCGTTGATGGCGAGGGCGTCGTTGTGAATCTGGCGCAATATTTTGGGGACGGAAACGGGCGTCATTGTGCGTTCTTTGTCGTCGGACTCCAGGCGGGCCAACAACAGCAGATCGTTAATGAGTAACTCCATGCGCTGGGTTTGCTGATGCATCTGACTCAAACCGCGTTTTAGGTGCGGTTGGTCTGAATTCAGGGTGTCGATAAAGGTCTCCAGATAACCTTTAATCACAGTCAGGGGAGTACGCAGTTCGTGGGAAACATTGGCGACGAAATCCTGACGCATTTTTTCAAGATGATGAATGCGGGAAACATCCCGGGTTACCATCAGGCGTTCACCATCGCCGAAAGCGGTAATCTGAAATTGCAGCACAACATTGGGGTTAAGGGTGGAGGGAAGGTCCAGTGGCTTATCAAAATTACCGGCTTCAAAGTATTGTATAAATCTCGGATCGCGCAACAGGTTGGTCAGTGATTGCCCGCGATCGGATTTTACTTTTAATCCGAGCAAACGGCCCCCTGCTTCGTTCCACCATTCCAGGTCGCCGTGCTTATTGACGACGACAACGGCGTCTTTAATCGCATCCGTGGACTGCTGGGCGCGGGTAATAATCTGATGCAGGTTATTGATGTCAGCCTTATAGCGGCGCTGCAATTGATAGAGCTGATCGAGCATGTTGCCCCAGACGCCAGTGCTTTCCGGGGGGTCACTTTCCGCACCGGATTCGAGCCAGCGACTCATATCCTTGATTCTGAACAACAGCCACAAGCAATAAGGTACAGAGATTAAGGCAATACCGACCCCCGGGTACCCCAGCATCCAGCCACCCCCACCGCCGATCGCCAGCAGTAGCAAAAACTGGTTGAACTCAATGCGCCATTCTCTAAGCACGTAAACTACCTTGGGTCTGTTGACGATACCTGACTGTTGATACTAGCCGATTCAAGTATCAAATCCATTTCTATCCTGCAACAGTTGTGTTGCAGCGACAGTGCCAACGGTGAGCATTCCGGGGTCAGAATTTGGTTGAAAAGCGATACCCTGTGCCGCGTACCGTTTGCACAAGGTGGTCGTACTTATGGGGTGCCAGTGCTTTGCGAAGCCGGCGGATATGAACGTCCACCGTGCGGTCTTCCACATACACATTGCCACCCCACACCTGATCCAGTAACTGTGCCCGGGAGTAGGCCCGATCCTGATGAGTCATGAAAAATTCCAGCAGGCGGTATTCGGTGGGGCCCATTTCCACGGGCCGCTCGTCAGCGGTGATGCGATGGCTTATAGGATCCAGTGCAAGCCCCTCCACCAGTATCGCTTTGCTCTTGTCGCCTTTGGTACGACGCAACACGGCATTGATGCGGGAGATCAGTTCGCGAGTGGAAAAAGGCTTGGTGATATAGTCGTCTGCGCCGGCGTCTAAGCCCTGGATTTTATTATCTTCTTCGCTTTTTGCGGTGAGCATAATGATGGGGATTTCACCCGTGGCCTCATCGCGTTTCAGCCGGCGGGCCAATTCGATTCCACTCACACCCGGAAGCATCCAATCCAGCAAAATTAAGTCGGGCCGATCATCGACAACGGCGCTATGGGCGGTTGATCCGTTCTCCGCTTCCATCCATTTGAAACCGGCCAGTTCGAGTGAAACGGAAATCATTTCGCGAATCGCTTCTTCATCATCTACGATCAGGATCTTTGCTTCAGCCATGCCGGTTAGCCCTATTTATTAATTCAGTACCGTCATTTAATGATGTCAATGTTACATAAAAATGACGTTTGTGGGTCAAGCCGTACTTTATTCTCAAGCATTATGACAAACTGTAATGCAAAAAGACGCCCACAAAGATCACCGCGCCGACCCAGTGATTATGCAAAAAAGCATTGAAACAGGCGTTGGTATCCCGGCTACGGCACTGCCAGAGCTGCCAAACCAGCAACAATGCCGCGGTTCCCAGCCCCAAGAAATACCAGACGGAGAACTCCAAACGGTTGCCTAACAGCCATAGGGAAAGCAGAGCCAGGGCATTCAGAATGCTGATCATGACCAGGTCGGCGTCACCGAACAATATGGCGGTGGACTTAATGCCGGCGCGCAGATCATCTTCCCGGTCCACCATGGCGTACAACGTGTCGTAGGCCATAGTCCAGGCCACGGTCGCGAGATAGATAAGCCAGGCATGCTCCGGTACCGATTCACCCACCGCTGCAAAGGCCATAGGGACCGACCAGGCGAACGCAGCGCCCAGCACCAGCTGCGGCAGATAAGTGTGGCGCTTCATATACGGATAGGTGCAGGCCAGCAGCAGACCGCCAACCGACAGCAAAATTGTGAAGCGATTAGTGTACAGCACCAGGGCAAATGCCAGCATTCCGATTAATGCAGCAATAGCGAGTGCTTCCTTACTGCTCACCCTGCCAGTGGCCAAGGGGCGGTTGGCGGTACGACTGACCTGACCATCCAGGTTACGGTCAGCGAAGTCATTGATGATGCAGCCCCCAGTGCGGGTCAGAAACACTCCGGTGATAAAGATAAAGATCAGTTTGAAGCTTGGATCGCCTTCTGCGGCGATCCACAAAGCCCAAAGTGTCGGCCAGAGTAACAAATAGATACCGATGGGACGGTCCAGTCGACCAAGGTAGATAAAATCGGGCAGGCGCCGCAACGGCGAATTCGACAGTTGCAATTCTTTCAGTGAGGCCACTGGTTTATCCTTTCCTTTGATCCAGCAAGTACATCGGACAGCGTTGCAGAAAGTATTCGCTGACCAACAGAGGTTTGTCGTACAGGTAGAATAGCGATTGTCTACCCCAGAGCAAACCTTGATGCGCGAACACCGTGCTCAGGCGACTCGCATTCAGGCGATAGACCGAGATCGGCCCGCGCCTTACATGGGGGTGATTAAACAGAACCGCACCCAGCGGCTTTGTGCCCAGACGAGTGAGCGCGCGTGCCGGGCCCATCAGTGTTGCCGTGGGAATCACCGTTCGGGCAAACACCCAAGGCTGATCGTGGCAGCGTAAGGTGACTTCTCTTAAAAAAGGCCATGTGCGCAATCCCAGCGCCAGTGCATCCCGTTCTTGTGCAGTGGTGCTCAGGTGCCCCTGGCGCAATAGCTCTACCCGGAATTCCCCGCCGGATTCCCTGATCAGCCTTTGTGTCAGTGAGTCTGGGTCGAGTAACCAGTCACGATAGCTGCGGGGAATTTGATACGGGGGGACACGACCGCCGCCGCCCTGATAGAGGGTCTGGTCGTGGAGTATCGCGGGCAGGAAGTGCTGGCTTGTCATTCTCGGGCCACTTTTAATTGACGCAGGAGGAAGGTTAACACCTTGATAGCATTGGAAGTATTGCCGTTCGTGGCAACGAAATCAACGGCAGGGTAACAGATACCTGGGCCCGCTGGCGAGAATTGGCAGGGAACCTTTGATTTTTACCAGCTGCAGTAATAGCAGCGAAACCATCCCGGCTATCGCATCTCGGTGTCAGCGGCTTATCCCGGGCTTGTGAAATGGGGTTAAGTAGGCAATCAGGTCAATAGCTCATCGAGACCGGTTTGTTTTCGACCGCCAGGTGCCGGATGGATACATTGTTATAAAAAGTACTTGCGGCTTGCATTTTTCAGTTTTCGCCAGTAATTTCCCCCTTCTTAAAACAGAGGCTGAGAATCAGAAGGTGTACCCATGAAGAAGTACGAATGCATAGTATGCGGCTATATTTATGACGAGGCGGAAGGCTGGCCGGAAGACGGTATCGCGCCCGGAACCAAGTGGGAAGACGTGCCGGACGATTGGGTTTGCCCGGATTGCGGCGTTTCAAAAGAAGATTTTGAGTTAATGGAAGAATGAGAGTTGGCATCACCAACCGAATAATAATAAGTGAAAAACGGGGTGACGTAGTTCCGCTACCCTTGCCCCCAAGCTTGAAAACGGTGGTTACCGGATTCAGACCGCACCAGCACTCGTGTCATTGGACCATTGCAGGTCAGAGCAAGGTCGCCTTTCACTGCCAGGGCTTACGGTATACAATCGGCCCTTTTCAAGGGACCGGATCATGCAGAAATCAGAAGTAGAATCGTTACTTGCCGAAAAACTGGGATTAACCAAAATAGCGGCGCGTGATCTGCTGAATGTCATTCTTGATCAAATGACATTGGAAATGAGTCGCGGCAACCGCATCAGTTTGCCCGGATTCGGTGTATTTGAAGTGCGGGCATTTGCGCCCAGAACCGGACGCAATCCACAAACCGGCGAGCCTATTGAAATTCCGGCGGGGCATAACGTCCAGTTCAAACCGGGCAAGGGCTTAAAAGACCTGGTAGCGCAATCATTAGCGCAGTAGTTATTTCGGGAATGTCATTATGAAGTTTTGGTTTTTATTGCTGGTGTTGGGTTGGCGTATGCGCTGGCTGGCAAAAAACAACGATGCTTTTAAAGAAAAGCTGGATAACAAAGATATCGTATTGCAGTTTCGCACTGAAAACGGCCGCGTAGCGCGATACTACCAAGTGCGGAACAACAGCGTGATCCCGTTCGGTGGTTTGCACCCCAAGCCGGATATGAGTATGGCGTTCAAAGACGCCGGATATGCCTATAAAACCATTATGAATGCCAGCAAAGACAAAATGGTCTTCATGAAAGGAATGGGCAGCAAAGACATCATTGTCACTGGGGATGCCCAGGAAATGATGTGGTTTATGAGTCTGATCAAGTTCTTTCCCCCCAAAAAGAAGAAGAAATAAACAAAGTAATTACGTTATCGGTACAACTGCACTTGTTTCGTTGCTCATTTGTGACGAAACTTAGCTCATGTCTGGCGTTTATTCCATTTGGTTGTTAGTCTTTGGTCAGGTTAAATATTGACCATATAAGGGCGTGCGTAGTTCGGAAAAGGGCTGTATTCAGATCGGAGCGAATGCCAGGATCAGAATGGGCACAGCAGTTACTAATGGGGAATCGGGGTGACGGAGACGCAAAATAAGGACGCAGCAAAAAAGGACACATTAACGATCCGGATTTTTCTGGGCTTGATCCTGGGCTTTGGAATCGGCGTGTTGATGTTTTACCTTAACCACCATTTTCCTGACACCACTTTTTCCCGCTTTAATGATACCTACCTGATTAACGGTGTGTTTCACGTTGTCGGCAAAATATTTGTCAACCTGCTTAAGTTGATGATCGTGCCCTTGGTTTTAGTTTCCCTGGTGTGCGGGGTTATCGCATCCGGCGAGAGCAAAAGTCTGGGCCGCTTGGGCACCAAACGTTTCTGTTGTATCTGCTCACCACCGCCATTGCAATTACTCTGGCGATCATCGTTGCGAGCGTTGTTGATCCCGGTGCCGGAATCAGCCTGGATACAAACTACGAACATTTTAAACTGGCCGAACGTCCGCCGTTGGTACAGGTGCTTATTGATATCTTCCCGTCTAATCCGTTCAGCGCAATGGCTGAAGGCAATATGCTGCAGGTAATCGTATTCGCAATTTTGGTGGGTATTGCGCTAAACAATACGGGTGAAAGCGGTAAGCGCATCGGCGCTATTTTTGAAGATATGAACATCATCGTAATGAAGCTGGTCGAGCTCATAATGCGGTTAGCGCCTTACGGTGTATTTTTCCTGGTGGCGAAAGTCTTTGCCGAGCAGGGATTGGATATTCTGAAAGGGCTAAGCGCCTATATGTTTTGCGTTGTGTTTGCGCTGTTTTTACATTTATGCGGCACTTATATGGGAATTTTGACGTTAGTAGCTAAACTCAATCCCATGATCTTCATGAAAAAAATGCGCGCCGCTCTGATTTTTGCCTTTAGTACTGCCAGCAGTGCGGCAACCATGCCGGTGACACTGGGTATCGTTGAAAAAAAATTAGGTGTAAAAAACTCGATTGCGTCTTTCACCATTCCTTTGGGCACCACCATTAACATGGATGGCACTGCCATCATGCAGGGAGTTGCCACCGTGTTTATAGCTGGCGCCTATGGTATTGATCTGACGGTTTCTCAATTCGTCATTGTTATTACGACTGCAACTTTAGCGTCCATCGGTACGGCTGCCGTGCCCAGCGCAGGCATGATTACGCTGGCCATGGTTCTAGGACAAGTCGGTTTACCGGCTGAAGCCATCGGTTTGATCCTGGGCGTTGACCGCATACTGGATATGATCCGCACGGCGGTCAATGTGACCGGTGATGCGGTGGTGACCTGCACTGTCGCGCGCTCGGAAGGCGAATTTGATAAAACCATATTTGATGATCCGGATGTGGAGGTGCAATCGGCATGAAGCCAACCGGGTCCCCCAGAATGAACGCCCAATTCACAGTATTGCTGCTCGCAGCGGTTCGCGTTCTTTCGTGTCTGGCGTTGTTCAGTGCAGCGGCCACGGCCTGGGCGCAGCCCTCTTCAACCGACCAAGACCAAATTTGGGAGAGCGCACTGGAAAAATCCGGTGTCAACGATGTGTTGGCGCAGGCCAACGTATTAATCGATCAGGAAATTACGAACCTGGGCAAAGCGCCCCTGGGTTTCACCCGTGTTCAACTTGAACAACTAAACCAACAGTTCAGACGGCGATTCGGTTCAGAGCAACTAAAACGGGAAATCATTGAGCATCTGGAACAATCTTTTTCACAACACGACAAGCAAGAACTGGACGGTATTTTACAGTCCCGTCAATTGCGTAACCTGCAGCAATTGCAGGAGCAACTGCAGGATGCCGATATACGCAAAGCAATGCGCAGCTATCGTTTGCGGGTTAAAGAATTACCCCCCAATTCCGAGCGCATGGCGCTGTTAGTTTCCCTGGATGAGGTGTTACAGCAATCGAATCTGGAGTCGCAATTGAAAGTGGAATTACGCAAGCAATTGCTGGCGGTGGTATCCCGTCTTAAAACCAATCAAAGTTATTCGGAAGAGTTACTCGATCAGCAGTTGGTAAACTACCGGCAGTCAGTAGAAGGGGAGATCAGTGAGAATGCGTTGTTTGCGTATTTATATCTGCTAAAACGGACCCCCACCCACAAACTGGAACAGTTGTTGACCTCTTTGGATCAACCTGTTTTCGATCGCTTTATGGCGGTGTGCTTGAAGACGGTCCAGAAATCCTTTCTGGAAGCACGTCAGCAGATTAGCGAAGACATCCGGTTAGCGGAACATTAATCCGCTATTATTCAGCGGCCTTTCAGCTCGCCATGGTCTTGGCAATTTTTAATAACTCATCTTGTTTTGAAACCAGGTTATTCAATACCGAATGGGCATCGTCCCGGTCCAGGTGAAGCGCCTGAAAATAGGCATCGGGAATGCTGTGCACGGGGCCGGGAGCCATGCCCGTGCTGCGTAAGAGCTGGTGGCTTATGTGAAGTAAGCGGGAATAAACCGAGTGCTCGCCGCTGAATTCCGGATGATGCTGCCAGCGCAATGCTACTATAATTTCTTCCGGCATATTCCAGCATTCCATCAGTTGGCTGGCGAGGGTTTCCCGGTCTACCCCCAAACTATTTTGCTCGATATAAAAACTATCAAGGTGCGGGTTGGCTTCAATATCCCGGTTAAGTTTGGAGAAGTAGGGTGGAAAAATATGAGCTAATACCAGATATCCGTAATTAGAAAGCAATCCACTCAGATACGCCAGGCCCATTTCCGGACGATAGTCACTGGAGATTGCTTTCACCAAGCCTTCCATCAATGTGGCGCTATAAACGGCTTGCCGCCAGTAGGAAAACGCACCATGTGGGCCACTCTCCGGCAGCGTCAGCGTTTTGCCTAAAGCCAGACCCAGTGACAAGTTAATCACCAGATCAAACCCTAACACGCGAATCACCGCATCGTGCACGGATTTTATGGCACCGGGAGCAGCGTAATAAGGTGAGCTGGCCCAGCTGACGACCTGAGCAGCCAGGCTCGGGTCTTGCTCCACCACTTCAGCAAGATCCCCGGCCCCGGCATCGGGGTTGATGCGCAGTTGAATAATGCGTTCGGCTGTGTTCGGTAGCGGCGGCATTTCCAGAGTTTCTTCCAGGCGTCGTTTCACTCTTAGTGAAGTGAATCGCTTGACTGAATCGACAACCGTTTGACGATCGTCCTGATTGACGTTGATTTTTGGCAGGGGAACGCAGCTATCACAGATATTCGCTTCGCAAACGAGTTTGGAAAATTCGGCCTGTTCCAGCTTCAGAAATTGTCCGCTGTCTCCCAGCTCCAAAAACAAACACGCCGGTTTCAGCAGGCGCTGATCGACCAGCAGGGGCAGTTTGTCACAGATTGGCAGGCCCGGCGTGAGGCCAACGTCCTGAATTCGGGCCAGCTCAGCAAAGCCGGAAGGGCTGATAGCTTGCCAATTGCGGTTGGTGGCGGTACACAGGTCCTGCAAATCCAGTAAGCAGTTGCTGGGCAGGAGCAATTGCACTTTGCCCACCGGGTCTTGCAATACGATCACCTGGACTATCTGGCTTTTGTCGATCTGCGGGCTGCTGCTCACCTGATGCAATGGCGCAATTTCCAGATCCTCCAGAATTTGATAGTCGATTCCTTTCTGTGCCAGTCGGTCCGCCACGTTGGGGGGTATGGACATGAAACTTACCTCTGAATGTTCATGACCTTAAGCATAGAGACCACTGCTCAATGCTGCAAAATAGTTAAGCCGGGAATGTTCCGGGAATGTGCGCTAGGTGACTGAATTGGCCTGGAAAGCTTGAGGTGTCGGGCATTCCAGTAACAAAAATAGTTTGTTTTTGGCCTTTTTCTGCTTCAGTACCTGCCAGTGGGAGGGCAGCCTGCCGGTCGAAAATTCCGCTTCAGCTTCAAGGTAAATCTTGCTGTTTTCGTGAAAAAACCCGCCATATTCAAGAAGATAGATGCAGGGCTGCAGAAGATTTTTGTTAAAGGGCGGATCCAGGAAAATCAGGTCGTAGGGCTTATCGGCTTGATGCAGTTTGAGCCAGGGCTCGGCCCCGCTTTGATACACGCTGGCACGCTCACAATCCAGCGTATTCAGGTGCTGCTTAATGTTGCGGGTGGCGGTGGCACTGGTGTCCACAAAGTCAACGTGTTGCGCGCCGCGAGAAAGCGCTTCCAGCCCCAGAGCCCCGCTACCGGCAAACAGGTCCAGGCAGCGCGCTCCCTCAACATCAAACATCAACCAGTTAAACAGGGTCTCCCGATAGCGATCCAAGGTGGGTCGCAGACCTTCTTCCGCGACGAAGGACAACCGTCGACCACGCCATCGGCCGCCGATAATGCGCAGCTCCGATTTCTTCATGGCTTGCCGTCACCTAATGAGTCGTCTTGCTCGGCATCGGCTTGACCGGCGGTGATGGTAAGCAGCGCGTTGGGGTGAACCACCCGCTGAAAGGCTTTTTTAATGTCGTCTTTGGTTACTTTTTCAATGGCCGCGGGGTATTTTTCCAGATAGCTGAGAGGCAGATTATAGAATCCAATCATTCCCAAATATTGGGCAATGTTGCTGTTACTGGCGGTTTGGAGGGGGAAGCTGCCCAGCAGATTGCGCTTGGCGTCGGCCAGTTCCGCATCGGTTGGGCCGTTGTTCACAAAGTCGCTGAGTGTGGTGTCGAGCAATTTGAGGGCCTCCTTGGTCTGGTCTGCGCGGGTTTGCAGATTAACAAAGAAAGGCCCTTCCGCAGCCATGGGGGTGAAATGGCTGTACACGCTGTAGGCCAGCCCTTTGTCCTGCCGAATTACCTGGTTCAGCCGCGACGAAAAACCGCCACCGCCCAAGATCTCGTTGCCAACGGAGATGGCATACCAATCCGGATCGCCCCGTTTGATGCCGACTCCGCCGACCATGATATGGGTTTGGCTGGAGGGAAAATGGATATGCTGGTCAGCGGGTGCAGACAGCGCCTCAATGCGGCCCAGCGGTGGTGCGGGTTGACCGGCCGGTAACTGTTTGTCCAGTTGGGACGCAATCAGCTCTGCATCGGTGCGGTCGATGGCACCGATAATCGCGACCACCATATTAGAGGCGACATAATATTTTTTGTGAAAATCTTCCAGAGCGCCTTCGTTGATGGCTTCCAGGCTCAGTTCCGTTCCGTTGGGCGGTGAGCTATAGGGGGCACCGCCGTACAGATTCTCAAAAAATGCTTTTTGCGCCAGGGCTCCGGGGCTCTGCTGTTCATGTTGCAGGGAAAGTTGCATTTTTGAGCGTAAGCGGTTCAGGCTGTTGTCCGGAAAAGTGGGTTGTGCAACCACGTCATAGAACAGGGACAGTGCCTCATCCCGGTATTGCGGGTCGGATAAAGTGCGCAGACTGACCAGTGCCATATCACGATAGGATTCGGTACTGATATCCGCGCCGAGCCCTTCAAAATGGCGTGCGATCTCATCGACGTCGGCTACTCCGGCGCCCTCGGTCAGCATGGCGTTGGTCAGTTTCGCCACCCCCGGCAGGCTGCCATCCCGCGCGGCACCGGCATCGAATACGACCCGCACATCGAGCATGGGTATTTCCGCTGCTTGCACATAAAGTACCCGCGCACCTTTGGGAGTATTCCAGGATTCGATTCTGACTTTGTGAGACTTTTTGGTGGCTTTTTCAATTTGCTCTATGGATTCCAGGTCCAGATGGTTTACTGCCTGACCGGTGGTGTTTTCCGGTACGACTAACGGACCGGACTCCGTTTCTCCGGGCTTGCGGCTACCGGGCAGGTTGTACAGCAGCACGATAAATATGCACACCACCAGAATGATCATGCTCAGGGTTTTGCGGCTAATTCGACTGTCTTCAGACATTATGTTGGGCATTCCCTATTAAAAATTGAATCGGAAAATTCAGAACGTCACAGGGGTTGCGGATTAAGAATGGCAACCACTTTATTGTCTGGAATAAGGTATTTGTTGGCGACCTCCCGGATTTGTTCCGGTGTCACAGCCGCCAGTTTTTCCAGCATGGCGTCGGCTTCCTGCCAGCTGCGCCCAATGGCTTCCATGCTGCCGATCTGATTAGCCTGACTGGATATGGAATCCTGCTGATAGACAATACCGGAAATAATCTGCGCCTTGATGCGTTCCAGTTCATCCGGGTCCGCCAGTTCTTCCTGCAGTCGGGTAATTTGTTCCTGAATGGCATCTTCCAGCTCTTCGATGGAATATTCCTTGCCCGGAATCGCGCTGAAGTAAAACAAGGTATCGCCGAGCGCCAAGCCGCTATAACCGGCCCCTGCACTTGCGGCGATACCTTGGTTGCGCACCAGCTCTGTTTCCATTCGCGCGCTGTAGCCGCCGTCCAGAACGCCCGCCAGCATTTGCAATGCATAGACATCATTCTCGTCGGATGCGGTGTTAATGCCCGGCACGTTGTAGCCGATGTACAGGTTGGGAATCTTGGCGGGTATATCCACACTCAGGCGGCGTTCGCCGTTGGCCGGTACTTCTTTATTCAGAGGGCGTTTGGGAATATTCCCTTTCGGTATCGGGCCGAAATAGTGAGCTGCCTGTTCGAATACTTCATTGGCTTTTACATCCCCGACGACGACCAGGATCGCGTTGTTCGGCACATACCATTGTTTGTACCACTTGCGGGCATCTTCGCCTTTCATGTTGTCCAGATCGTGCATCCAGCCGATGACTGGGTTGTGGTAGCCGGAAGATAAATAAGCGGCGGCCATAAACCGTTCATAGGCAATGGAGCCGGGTTTGTCATCGGTGCGCAAACGGCGTTCTTCTTTCACCACTTCGATTTCTTTGGCGAACTCGTCGTCCGGCATCAGTGCGTTCTGCATGCGGTCGGCTTCCAGCTCCAGGCTGAGGGGCAGGTTAACTGCACTCATCACTTGGTAGTAGCCGGTGTAATCGTAAGAAGTAAATGCATTCTCACTGCCGCCGTAATTGGCGATCAGTTTGGAGAATTCTCCGTTGGGCACCCGCGGTGTGCCTTTGAACATCATATGTTCCAGTACGTGAGAAACCCCGGTTACCCCGGCGTGTTCGTAGCTGGAACCAACCCGATACCAGACCTGAGACACCATTACCGGAGCCCGATGGTCTTCCCTGACGACGATTTTCAGGCCGTTTTCCAGGGTGTGAGTAAAAGTACGATCGGAAGGGGAAAGGCGTGATTTCGGGGCTGAGCCGGTGTTAGCCCAGCCAGTGCAGCTTATTCCAGTAGTCAATAAGCCGATCAGCAAAAGTTGTGGAGCTTTGTTCATTATATTGTCTCAAGACGCCGGAAAATAATTCGGGGGAACACAATCTAACATAGTGAGTCGCTTTGACTAACAGCACCGGGAAAAATTCCTGCCATTGTGCCCGCCTGGGTGCGGATAGGCGGGATTGGATTATGGTAGGATAGCGGCCACTTTATCCGAACAACAAAATGGTTCAGAGGTTTGACAATGGTGAGTAGTGCGCACGAGCAAGCGGTGTTTGAACGTTTCTTTGTGCCGGGCGAGGCCCAGGGCAGTTTAACAAGTGAGTCCGGGGCACTCCGGGGGCAAGCCGTACTGTCGGAGCAAGCCTTGTTCGCCCGCTTTTTTGATGAGGGCGGTATTGCCACAGCGGTTGCTTCGGCCAGTGTAACCTCTACCTCCCGGTTGATGGCTGAGCCGGAGATTTCGGTTGTTGAAACGGTGGTTGAGCCTGTCATCGAACCGGTTGCCGATGCCCCTGCTGTAAAAACACCTGTTGTTGAGACTCCGGTGGCGGAACCGGCCTCGTTCTTTGCCCGTGTAAAACAAGGCCTGAGCCGCACCCGGGCCGGATTGAGCGACGGCCTGGCGGGAATTCTGCTGGGCAAGAAAGCCATCGACGATGATCTGCTGGAAGAAGTGGAAACCCAACTGCTGGTGGCGGATGTCGGTGTCGACGCATCACGGCGTATCCTGGACGCCATTACCGCGCGCATGAAGCGCAAAGAACTGAAAGATTCCGACGCCCTTTATCAGGCTTTGCAGGAAGAAATGGCAACTGTACTACAGCGTTCCGACGACGGTGGCGGTCTGCCTATTGATACCAGCAAAAAGCCGTTTGTGATTCTGATGGTGGGTGTCAACGGCGTGGGCAAAACCACGACCATCGGCAAGCTGGCGAAAAAACTGCAAATGGAAGGCAAATCGGTGATGCTGGCAGCCGGCGATACGTTCCGCGCCGCTGCGGTGGAACAGCTTCAGGTTTGGGGTGAGCGTAATAACATTCCCGTAGTGGCCCAGCACACCGGCGCAGACAGCGCCTCGGTTATTTTTGATGCCCTGCAATCGGCTCAGGCCAAGGGCATTGATGTGCTGATTGCCGATACAGCCGGACGTCTGCATACCAAAAGTAATCTGATGGACGAACTCTCAAAAGTGAAACGGGTGATGGCTAAGCTGGATCCAACCGCCCCACATGAAGCCATGCTGGTACTGGATGCCTGCACCGGCCAGAATGCACTTAACCAGGCGGAACAATTTCATCAGGCAGTGGGGGTTAGTGGCATAACTTTGACTAAACTGGATGGTACTGCCAAAGGCGGTATCGTGTTTGCGATTGCTTCCAAAATGGCATTGCCGATTCGTTATATCGGTGTTGGTGAACAAATCGATGACCTGCGCCCGTTCAAGGCGGACGAATTCGTCAGCGCACTGTTCGACCGGGAAACCATACATTAAAACGCATTCCAATCACCAAATCCGGACCCTATGATACTTTTTAATAAAGTCAGCAAGCGTTATGAGAACGGCAGGGATGCGTTACTGAATATCAGCTTTGAGCTGGGACAGGGGGAGCTCACTTTTCTTACCGGTCATTCCGGTGCAGGGAAAAGCACGCTGCTGAAATTGATCATGTTGATTGAGCGCCCCAGCGCAGGACAGCTGGTAGTCGGTAATATCGATACGGCAAAAGTGGGGCGTGCCGCGATCCCTTTCTATCGGCGACAGATCGGTATGGTGTTTCAGAATCATCAGCTGTTATTCGATCGCAGCGTGTATGAGAACGTTGCTTTGCCTCTCGTAATCGCCGGCTATCGTCCCCGCGAAGCCGGACGCCGGGTGCGTGCTGCACTGGATAAAGTCGGACTGCTCGACAAGGAAAAGCAGAACCCCATTGCGTTGTCGGGCGGAGAGCAGCAACGAGTCGGGATAGCCCGAGCCGTGGTCAATAAACCCCGGGTGTTAATCGCCGACGAGCCTACCGGTAACCTTGATCCGGAGCTGTCCGCCGAGATTATGGATTTGTTCGATCAGTTTTCGCAGGTGGGGGTGTCAGTGTTAATCGCAACTCACGACCTGGGTTTGATTGCCCGCTATGATCATCGCCTACTGTCCTTAAATGACGGTAAGTTGATCAGTGATGGCTACGATACCTTAGAAAGGGAGGGCGCATATTGAGTTCGCGACCTCCCCCACGCAGACCGCCCCATCATAATCCCCAAAACCGGCCGACGCAGAGTCCGGCAGCGGTGCAGAAAACCCGTGGCGCAACTGCGGCTGGTACTACCTTTACCCAACGTTTTCAAAGCTACCGTGAACACCACAAAGAAGTCGCTCTGGAAAGCTTGCGTCGTTTGCTTAGCACCCCCTTGCCCACATTGATGACGATTCTGGTGATTGCGATTTCACTGAGTCTGCCAGCCGGACTGTATGTGATTTTAAAGAACGCAGAAAATGTGAGCGCAGATTGGGATGGCAGCGCACAGATATCGTTGTTTCTTCGCTTCAGTATCACGGCAGAACAAGGTCGCAATCTGGCTGATGAGTTGGCCCAACATAAAGACGTGAAGCGGGTTGAATTCATCTCTCGCGAGCAGGCGCTCGGGGAATTTGAAGCGCAATCCGGATTTGGTGATCTGATTAAAGAGCTGGGTGAAAATCCGCTACCCGCGGTGCTTGTGGTGTACCCTTCCGTCACCGACCTGGGCTCGGCGCAAGGGTTGCGAAATGAATTGGCCAAGCGGACAGAGGTGGAGCTGGCGCAACTGGATGCCCAGTGGGTGCAAAGGTTATATGCCATGCTGGATCTGGGGCAGCGTTTTGTGGCAGCGCTGAGTGCGGCCTTGGTATTGGCGGTGTTGCTGGTGATCATCAACACCATTCGCCTGGCCATTGAAAGTCGCCGCGATGAAATTATCATTGTTAAACTGGTGGGCGGCACCGATGCCTTTGTGCGGCGACCCTTTCTGTATACCGGGCTGTGGTATGGGCTGGGGGGCTGTCTTACTGCGCTGTTGTTGGTGCAAATCGTTCTGTGGTGGCTGCAAGGTCCGGTTAACGCCTTATCCGAGTTATACAGTAGTAAATTTGAGCTAGCTGGATTAGGGTTTGGTGTTTCCTCGCTGATGTTATTGGGGAGCGTGGTAGTGGGGTTAGCCGGTGCCCGCCTCGCGGTAAGCCAGCATATTCGCTCAATCGAGCCGGGCTGACATTCAAAACGGCGATTTTTATCGCTAATCCCGGGCAAACCCCCTTGAAATTCACGGCGGAAACGCCCATAAATACCAGTCCCCGGCCCCGGGGGATCTTTAAAGGAAACGGGGAACTATGACCGCAATTAGCACTCATATATCAAGAGTGCTAAACTCAGTCAGATACAACGGAGATCAACCTAAATGAATAAAGCTCTTCAACCTGCATTAATCACCACACCCGGTGTCAACCTTGAAGCCTATGTTCAGTCCGTACAGACTGTGCCGGTTCTGAGCGCAGAAGAAGAAAAGGCACTGGCCGAAAAGTTATTCTATGACGGCGATGTGGATTCGGCCCGTCAATTGGTTCTTTCCCATCTGCGGTTTGTAGTACATATTGCTAAATCCTACACCGGATACGGCTTGCCTCAGGCAGATTTGATTCAGGAAGGTAATGTCGGCCTGATGAAGGCCGTTAAACGTTTTGATCCCAACGTGGGTGTGCGCCTGGTGTCTTTTGCCGTGCATTGGATCAAGGCTGAGATACACGAATACGTGCTGCGCAACTGGCGTATCGTTAAGATTGCGACGACCAAGGCACAGCGTAAATTATTCTTCAATCTACGCAGTCAGAAAAAACGTCTGGGTTGGCTGACCAATGATGAAATCCAGGCGATTGCCCAGGATTTAGGGGTCGGCGATAAGGACGTTCGCGAAATGGAAGGGCGCTTAGGTGCGTACGATGCCTCTTTTGATGCGCCAGTGGATGCGGACGACGAAAGTGCCAATCAGGCTCCGGTTTATTATCTTGAAGACAGCAGCATGGACCCGGCAGAAATGCTGGAACAGGATGATTGGGAAAACAATCACAATGCCCGTTTGTATGCAGCGATGACAGAATTGGATGATCGTAGCCGAGACATATTGCAACAGCGCTGGTTTGACGATGAAAAGTCTACCTTGCATGAGCTGGCAGCGAAGTACAACGTCTCTGCCGAGCGTATACGTCAGCTGGAAAAAAACGCCATGAACAAACTCAAGGCCCATATTCTGGAAGCATAAACAGAACCAGTCAGGGCGCGTGGCAATTGTAAGGACACTCATTTTTGGAAAGGCCGGATGTAATCATCCGGCCTTTTTTTCGTTACCAAGAGTAAAACTCGGTAACAGATTTTCGCCACAGACCTGGATATAATTTGTCAGGTATAACTAACAACTATAAGTTCTGACCAGGGAAATTTTATGAAGGCAGTCTGGATAGCCGGAGGGGTGCTGGCAAGCGTGGTGAATGCTGTGCTGGCTGATAGCGTGATAAGTGATGGCGTGCCGATGGGGTTGTTGCAAGCGGATCAATGGCAACCCATTTCGCAGTTGGTATCGGGCGGGCAATGGGTTTCTAATTGTTACCAATTGGAGTTGGGGCAGTACCAGATTCGCTCCTATGACTTCAGGCTCAATCAGCTGGCGACGATCACCACCACCAGCTATCCCGATCAGGATTGTGTGCAAGTACCAACCGGCACCGTTTCCATTGCGGTAGCTTGGCAACTAGATCATCAACTCACCACAGAAGAAGGAATGCAGGCTTTCGCAATGGACGTTCAGCTCCGGATAGGTGAGTCACAGGAGTTGGTGAACGTTAAGCAAATTCTTTATTACCAGCAGGATCACCTATACCTGGGTATCAGCCGGGCTTTAAATGAGTATCCCCACCGGCTTGACTGGGAAATCGAATACCGACGGGCAAAGGCCAGCGGTGCTTAGAAGCCGCGAAATACGAATTCCACCTGATCGATATTGTCTCCGGTTGCCGCATCTCGTACGAGAACAGAGTATTTATGGGTATCGACATCGTAGGAGCTGCGCAAGAGGATACCGATTTCAGCGCTAAGATTGCCGTTGATATCGGGTATGGCAATCATGTCTTCCGGAATGAGGTCTTTTCGTGGCCAGATATTTTTGACCAGCGTACCGTTCAGTGAATCTCTTATCTCGACTTTGTTCGTGGAGGCCATCGAATTTCTGCCGAGCAAGGCTAACTCCAGCGTGCCGTTGGCATTGATATCATTCAAGGCAATTGCCTTAATCGGAGCGAATTGCCGATCAAAATTAACCGTTCTAACAACGCCGCCCGTTATTTGGTGTGCGATCTTCATGCGGACGCGATCCCCATCCGGTTTAGCTTGCAAAGCCGCCAAAGCGGTCGCTTCAATTGTGCTTCCGTCGGTCAAAGGCGGGAGCGGCAGCGCAGCGATCGAATCATAATTTTCTCCCAACCAAAGGTTTTTGATCAGCGTACCATTTAGGTTGCGAATTTCGAGTTTACTGGTGAGGTTGTTTTCATTGGTCGATAGTACCCCGAGCTCAGGGCGGTTATCACCGTCAAGATCCTGCACCTGAACCAGATCTTTGGGTGTATAGGTGGAGTTGAACGAAACACTATTGAGCAATTGTGCAGTGATGCTATCCCGTATTTCCACTCGCACCCATTTCGTGCTTTTGTGCGTTTCAAGAACCGCCAGTTCGGGCGCGCCATTTGAATTTTGATCCGTCATTGTCATAAGTCGCAGCGGCGTAAAGTTCCGGTTAAATTGCAACTGACTGAGCTTTTCCCCCGTTAAGCTATCGCGAATTTCGGCGGTTGAATCCACGCGACTGAGAACAGCCAGTTCAGAAGCACTATTGCCATTGATGTCGGGCAAGGCTAGAAAATCAATGGGGCGAAGCGCTGTGTCGAATGTGACTTCGTGTGCCAAGCTGGAAGGTGCACCAACCGACTTGACGGTCGCTATGACCTTGCCGGCACCATAGTTGTGTTTTAATAACGCCAGGTCCTGATAACCGTCCAGATTGGCATCATTTAAGGAACGAATCTGCACCGAAGGCAATAACGCATCGGTGGAAAATTGCCCCAGAAAACCTTCGTACAGAGATTCGCTCTGGCGTGTGCCACCAACAAAGATATGGTCAGCTGCAACTACGACGGAAGTCGGACTGAGATCAGAGCCTGGTAGAAACCATCTCTCTTGCAGATTGCCGTCAAGATCATAATGAGTCAGGTGCATTCCCAACTCAGAATGTGTATACGAGGGGTCAAAGTTATGTCCCGATAGGTAGATACCGTCTTCCCGGACGGCCAAGCCATTGTGTTGAGTAGGTGTTTGATGGAGGGGAGACATCCATACCAAATTGCCTGCTAAATCGAACTTTGAAAAACGGGAAGTCCCTCTCGAATATAAATGACCGTCGTAATAGGTCAAATCACGTACTGCGTCCTGATCAGGTATTGGAAATTCAAATAGCTTGTTGCCCTGGGTGTCGTAAACGTAGGTTGCGATTGAATAGGTTCTGTGGGCCGAGGTAACCAAATAGATCTGGTCATGGGTGGCCAGGATGGCAAGACCACTCACCCCCTCGGGCTTCTGACTCCAAAGCAGATTGCCGTCGAGGTCTAATCGGGACACAGCGATCTGTAGTTCGTCCCGGACCTTCCTCAAGAAATTGATACCCTCATCATCGAGTGCAATGGATAGGTTGCCTTCGGAGGGGCGCGCCTCAGTGTAAGTCCAGCCGATACTGCCGTCATGGTTGTATTTTCGAATGAAGTTTGTTGTTACTCGAGAACCGGTATGACCGGCGACATAGACTCCATGCTGGTTTACCTCCAAGTCAGTAATGTCTGTGGACGCGGAAGAAACAGGGAGGTTCCGGCGCCAGAGCTCAGTTCCTGCCTTGGAATATTTGAGCAGCACTCCCTTCCTCCGTTCCCCGTCCTTAAAGCTGTTCCCGGCGAGATAGATGGCGTCGTCATGATCGGCCATGCGCTCCAGGGTAACGTTGCCGTTCTGCTCTGTAATTTGCTGGAACCAGTCGAAACCCTCTGCTAAGGCGGTGGCCGATGCACCGCATAGCCACAACAGAATAAGGGTGTATTGCAGATTGAATTGCTTCATGGGCCTTTCCTTGGCAATCGTCGGGGACCGTATTCGCCATACTCTACCATTCGCGTTTGCATTGCGCGAACCGAATGCGGACCGTTCCCCGCAGCCACCAATCTGGTATGGCGTGCAAAGCCAGCGCTAAAAAGAGACCTAAAAATTTCATGCCCAATACCCATGATTGCCTTACACTATGCGCCCTTAAACAGCCTATGGATGACTGGATTACCAGGGGAAAATATGAAGCATTTTATTGTTATCGGCGTGTTTGCCATGGCTCTAGGGGTGGTGTTGGGTGCGTTCGGCGCACACGGCCTGAAGGACAAAATTGCTCCAAATCTGCTGTCGGCCTTTAATACCGGGGTTGAGTACCAGCTTTATCATGGCCTGGGGCTGATACTGGTGGGTTTAATGGCCTATCAGTTTCCACAGGCGAAAGGTCTGGTGGTGGGTGGTTGGTTGCTGTTGGCGGGGGTTGTGATGTTTTCCGGCAGCTTGTACGGGTTGGCGCTGACCGGCGCGCGTTGGCTGGGACCGGTGACGCCTTTAGGTGGCCTGGCCTTCATTGTTGGTTGGGGCTGGATTGGCTGGAGCGTATTACGGGCATCCTGAGTTCAATAGTCGCGATTACTCCGGTGCAACCCCTTTACGGGTTGCTGTCAATTCCCGACAATAGAGCACCAGAAATGAGAGGCCCTTGATGAATTCGTCTGATCTTATCCAAATTACGGTTAACGGTGACACCCGCCAAGTAGCTGGGGACTGCACCGTAACACAATTGCTGGCGGATATGGCGTTGGCAGGCAAACGGATTGCCGTGGAGCGCAATCTGGAAATTGTACCGCGTACGCTGCATGCCAGCACCGTGCTGCAGGACCAGGATGTTCTGGAAATCGTGCAGGCCATCGGCGGCGGTTGAGCAAAGGGGCGCGCTGCCCGCTGAGTTAATCCATTCGCTGAGCCATTCAATTCAAAGTCAAAAGGTTTAACACAATGACAGATACAGCCCTGAAAGTGGGTGATCGCAGTTTTCAATCCCGTTTGCTGGTCGGCACCGGTAAATATAAAGACCTGGAACAGACCCGGCTTGCGATTGAAGCCAGTGGTGCCGAGATTATTACGGTCGCAGTGCGACGTACTAATATTGGTCAGAACCCGGGTGAGCCCAATTTGCTGGACGTATTGCCGCCGAATCAATACACCTTGCTGCCCAACACGGCCGGTTGTTACTCCGCGCAGGAAGCAGTGCGGACCTGCCGTATGGCGCGGGAAATTCTGGACGGTCATAACCTGGTGAAACTGGAAGTGCTGGGGGATGAAAAAACCCTGTTCCCCAACGTGGTTGAAACCTTGTCTGCCTGTGAAACCCTGATCAAGGAAGGTTTCGAGGTAATGGTGTATACCTCGGATGATCCAATTATTGCCAAGGAGCTGGAGCAAATGGGGTGTGTTGCGGTGATGCCATTGGCTGCACCAATCGGCAGTGGGCTGGGCATTCGTAATCCGTACAATATCCGCATGATCATCGAAGAAGCTAACGTGCCGATTATCGTGGACGCCGGTGTGGGCACTGCGTCCGATGCTGCCATTGCGATGGAGTTGGGCTGTGACGGTGTGTTAATGAATACCGCCATTGCCCAGGCCCGTGATCCGGTGTTAATGGCGTCGGCAATGAAGAAGGCCATCGAAGCAGGCCGAGAGGCGTATCGCGCTGGGCGAATGCCGAAGAAACTCTATGCCAGTGCCTCGTCTCCCATTGAAGGCACCTTTTTTTAGTTGCAACCAAGTTTTAGTCGTAACCAAGGCGAATCAGGCAACCCATTACCATGACAGAATCGGAACAACCGCAACGGCGTCTGCGTAGCTTCGTACGCCGGCAAGGCCGTTTGACAGAGGGCCAGAATCGCGCACTGGAAACATTGTGGACGCAGTATGGCGTTGAACTGAAGCAGGGTAGAGTTAATTTTACCGAGCTTTTCGGCAACCCTAATCCGGTGATACTGGAGATTGGTTTCGGGAACGGCACCTCGTTATTGGAAATGGCACAACAATCACCCGACAAAAACTATCTTGGTATTGAAGTGCATCGCCCCGGTGTCGGTAAGCTAATCAATGACGCCAATGCGGCGGGTGTAGATAATCTGCGTGTATTTTGTGACGATGCAATCGACGTATTGGCGCAATGTATTGCCGATGGCAGTCTTGGCGGCATACAGCTATTCTTTCCTGATCCCTGGCACAAAAAACGGCATAACAAGCGCAGAATTGTGCAACCCGAGTTCGTGCAGCAGTTGCGGGGCAAACTGAAAACCGGAGGCTATTTTCATATGGCCACCGATTGGGAGCCTTACGCACAACACATGATGCTGGTGATGAGTGCTGCCGATGGTTTTCAGAATCAGGCGGGTGAATCCCGGTTTGCACCGAAACCTGACTACAGACCCGTCACAAAATTTGAACGTCGCGGTGAGCGATTAGGCCACGGTGTCTGGGATCTGATTTTTATAAAGCAGTGCTGACAGCCATAAAGGCGACCAAACAATAACAGGAAGAATAATGCTAAGACTGTTTATTTGCCTAGGGTGTGCAATGTGGTTCGCGCTGCCTGCCTGGGGTTATACCCCAAAAGATACGGCATTATTAAAACCAACGTTTTCTCAAAAATGGTTGACGCTTGAGACTGAGCACTTTCTTATTCATTACCGCAATTCGCATTTAAGTTATGCACAACGAATGGCAGCGGTTGCCGAGAAGGTGTATGCCCGTCAAACCCCCAGATTTGATTGGCAACCCGCAGACAAAGTTCAGGTTGTCATAAGCGACAGCTTTGATGGATCTAACGGGGGGGCAACCGTTCTACCCTATAACCAATTCTTTATTTTTATGTCGGCTCCGACCAAGGGAGAGTTACTGGATAACAGCCCCTGGATGGAGCAGGTATTTACCCACGAATTTGTGCATATCCTGCATCTGGATCAATCCTCCGGTACGCAAACCACTTTGCGAACTATTTTTGGCCGCTTCTTTTTTGTGTTTCCCCAGATCTTCAGTCCTGCGTGGGTAACAGAAGGCATGGCCGTGTATGAAGAAACCGATGAACAAAAGCGTTTTGGCCGAGGGCAGAGTGCATTGTACGACGCTATGATGCGCGCGGAATATGGTAATGGTTTTCGCAGTTTTACCGAACTGAGTTACCAGGGATCCTGGGGTACGGACTGGCCGGGTTCGCAGTCGTATTTATACGGTTACTATTTTTTTGAATTTTTGACAGCACAATATGGTGAAGAAAAAGCGTTTGAATATCTGCGTAATTGGAATGCCAACATTATTCCGTGGCGTATGCAGTCCAGAGCGAAAAAAGTATTCGGGCTCAGTGCGGAAAGCTTATGGTCGGAGTATGTACAGTACCTGGATAAAAAGTTCGCGCAAGAAATGGCTGGGCTGCCACAGCCGGATTATACAGAATTGGTTAGCACCGGCCGGATAAACAGCAACCCCCGCTGGATCTCGGAAGGTGATTTTTATTATTACCGTGAAGACGGCCGTCATCATCCTGCATTGCAACGTATCGATCCTACGGGTGCGGAATCCGAAGTGGCCGAAATTGAAAAATTCATCCAGGTTGATGTTCATCCGCAAGCGGGGGTGCTGCTGTCACGTTATGCGGTCTGTGACAATGTAAACGTGTATGCTGATCTTTACCGGCTGAATAAAAAAGGCCGTTGGGACCGGATTACCCGTTGCGGACGATATCCACGAATCGCCTGGTCACATTCGGCTGAGCGGATTGCGGCGGTACATGTGAACGAGGGTATTGCGCAGATAGCATTGCTGGATCCGCAGGGCACATTGCAACAGCAGTTTAAACCATTGGCGGAAGGTGAAGTGATCGGTGAAATCAACTGGTCCCCGGACGACAGCCGGTTAGTGGCGGCGGTGTATCGAGCACGCGGGGGCTGGAATCTGGAATTACTGGATCTGAATACGGGGCATTGGAGCCCGCTTACCAACAATACTCATCTGGAGCAGCGCCCGCGCTTCTCGGCGGACGGCAAGTCGGTTTATTTTTTATCGGATCAGGGGAACGTGTGGAATCTACGTCGGTTAATATTGGCGACGGGTCGCATTGAAACGGTGACGCGTACGCAAACCGCGATTCTCGATTACAGTGTTGAAGAAGCGTCGGGCCGCACCCGCGTAGCCGAATACACCGCGAACGGTGTCATGCTGCGTGAGCAAAAAATAAAACCGTGGGGCGACACCTATGCGGGATTGTGGCAACAACGGGCACCGGTGGAATCCATTGAAAACCAGCCCGCGTTCGATGCGCGGCAGTTTACGGATATCAGCGATTATTCGCCTCTGCCGACGGTACTGCCCACGTCCTGGTTCGCCATGCTCTATGCGGATAGTGAGGACAACAGCCTGCTGCAATTCTATTTGGCAGGACAAGATGTGCTGGGGTTTCATGCCTGGGAATTTGCACCGGCGTATTATCTGGAAAAGAACGAACTGGGAGGCAGTGCGAGCTACGTTGCCTATCATCGGCTCGCGCTGTTTGCGGAACGGGAATACGACACTATTCGGGCCAGTGGCAACGGCGTGCTCGGAGCCTGGCGGGAAGAAACGCGCTTTCAAGCGTTATGGATGCAACCTTTTAATAGTTTTGATGGCACCTTTCAAGTGGACTTGGGCGCGGGCCATGAAACTGTAAATCGGATTATCGAAGACTTCGGGCAATTTGATTCTTATAGCGACAATTTAGGCGGTATCTCATTTAATTGGTCTGATTACGAATACTATGTCCACTCAATCAGCCCGGAGGATGGCCGTCGGATTCGTCTGGAGTATGAAGAGTACAATGTGTTTGGTGGTGGCTTCCACAAGGGCGGGATTGTTAGCCTGGACTGGAGGGAATACATCAGCCTGTTCGATAATCACGTACTGGCACTGCGCGCGGTATTCGGTAAAGGGGATAGCGACGCCAAACCGTTTCAACTGGGAAATGAGCAGGACGAGCTGCAATCACTTGGCGGGCGGATTGGATTCGGTTATACCGGATATACCTTGCGGGGCTATGGTGATAACGAGCCGCGCTTGGCGGGCAATAATCTGAGCCTATATTCCGCAGAATACCGCTTGCCGCTGCGGGAGCTGTTCGATGGCTTCAGCACTTTTCCGGTGGGCTTAGGCAAGATCGGGCTGACCGCATTTATTGATCACGGGGCGGCCTGGGAAGAAGGTACGTCAAAGTCGTTTTATACCGGAGTGGGGGTTGAATTGAGCCCCGAGCTGCTGGTGGGGTATTCCACCTTCCGCATTGAGAGCACGCTCGGGTTTGCTCAGGGGCTGGACAGCGAGCTGGGTGAATCAGTCGTTTACCTGCGCTTAGGGGCCGAATTCTGAGTCTGTATCCTTTCTCTTATTCTGATGGGTAGTTAAACAGGCCATTTTAAATAGCAAAAACGGCCTTAAACCACTTCTTTTTTGCCTGGTCTGAGTGTTAGCACTACTATCGTCTAAAAAGCAATAAGTGCTGAACCCCCCTATTGGAGCAGAGGACAGAACATGCAAAAGCTACCCCGCGATAAGGCGAACGACTACACCCGTGATATGGCCACACAGCGACGCGATCTAGTCACTGAGGAAACCCGCGCCGAATTGAATCACGTTGGCTCCTATTCATTTGATCCTGCTGTTTTGCCTGGCAACATAGAGAATTTCTCGGGTGTAGCCCAGGTTCCTATGGGCTTTGCCGGCCCGATGCTGGTTAATGGTGAGCACGCCGAAGGTGAATTTTACGTCCCCATGGCCACCACCGAAGGTACCTTATTGGCCAGCTACAGTCGCGGTATGCGCTTGACCCGTGAAGCTGGTGGCATCACCACCACCGTGATTGACGATGCCATGCAACGAGCACCCGTGTTCAGCTTTACCGATGCGCGGGCGGCGCTGAAGTTCGGACGTTGGGTGGAAGAGAATTTCGAAGCGATCAAAGCCAAGGCCGAAGAAACCACGACTGCGGGAAAATTACGTAACATCGAACAGTACGCGGCCGCAAAAATGCGCTGGTTGCGATTCAACTTTACCTGCGGTGACGCCGCCGGTCAGAACATGGTGAGCAAAGCGACCCGCCATGCCTGCATGTGGATGCTGGACCAGGGTATTCCGGATCTTGAACACTTCAGCCTGGCGGCCAACTTCGATACCGATAAAAAACACTCTTTTGTGAATACCCTGCACACCAGGGGCAAGCGCGCAGTGGCGGAAATCACATTACCCGCTGAACTGGTAAGAGACGTAATGAATACCACGCCGGAAGCGTTATTCAACCAGCGACAGTTTTCCAATATGGGCGCACTGATGGCGGGGTCTGTTTGTAATGGGGCCCATTTTGCCAACGGCATAACGGCGATGTTTATCGCCTGCGGACAGGATGTGGCGAACGTAGCGGAATCGTCTGCGGGGATTGTTTATAGCGAAGTCACGGACAAAGGCGATTACTATTTCGCCGCGACAATCCCTTCATTGGTGGTTGCCACCTATGGCGGCGGAACCGGACTGCCCACCCAGCGCGAATGTCTGGAAGTGTTGGGCTGTTACGGCAAAGGCGGAGTGCATAAGTTTGCAGAAATTGTGGCGGCCACCGTACTTTGTGGCGAATTGTCCCTGGCGTCCGCCATCGTAGCGGATGAGTGGGTGTCCAGCCATGATGACCTGGGTCGTAATCGTCCCTAGTTTGCACCTCTCCTTGGCGTAGAGAGTTGGAAGGTCGCCATTATCGGTCAAGACGGGGTTCACGCATTTTCCTGCACAACTCCGTTGATCTTTTGCCTCCCCCCGGTCTATCTAGCAGGCGTCACTCCCTGACCGATAAGGACCGCACCCCGCATGCCGTTGCTAGCCAACAACAGTCGCTTCCACTTTGATATCCCTTCACTGGAGGAAGAGCTCCATGTGGTGGGCTTCGATCATGAAGAAAGCCTCAGTGGCCTGTTCCAGTGCCGGTTGGAGCTGGCCTGCCTGCGTCATAATCTGCCGCTGAACAACCTGCTGGCTCAGGCCGGTGTGCTGACGCTCTATGATGAGCAGCATCCGCGCCTGATTCATGGCGAGGTCGCCCGTGCTGCCCTGGGTGCAATCGGCACCCGATACACCACTTATTATCTTACCCTGCGCCCCAAACTCTGGTGGCTCACCTTGCGCAGTGGGATGCGCATTTTTCAGGAACGCTCGGTACCGGAGATCCTGCTGCAGGTGATTCAGGACGCCGGGCTGCAGGTGGATGTCTCGATCCGGACCCGCCGCCCGTATCCTCCACGAGACTACTGCTGCCAGTACCAGGAAACCGACTTCGCCTTCATCAGCCGCCTGATGGAAGAAGAAGGCCTGTTCTACTACTTCGAGCATCGTCTGGATCAGCATTTAATGGTGATCACCGATCAACAAGACAGCCTGGGGATGATGGACGGCTCCGCTGAATTACCCTATCACCCGAAAAGCGGCATGGTGGCGGACGAAGTTTCAGTCTACGACTTTAACCTGCGCCACCAGCTCTACAGCGGCGCAGTCGCCACCCGCGACTACGACTTCGAAAAGCCCGACCTGAAACTGCACAGCGAAGCCGAAGTTGGCCGCTTCGCCATGTTGCAGCACTATCACTACCCCGGCGGCTTTCAGCAACCGGCCCAGGGCGCACACTACGCCGCGGTGCACCAAGCCCGGCAAGGCCAAAGCCAAACCGTCGCCCGTGGCCAATCGGACTGCCACCGGCTGCAAGCGGGACGCCGCTTTATCCTGGACAAACCCGGCAACGCCGCCGGCGGAAAACCCTTCAAGCTGGAACTGCTGCTGACCCGACTTCACATCCACGGCCGCCAACCCCAAGTACTGGAAGAAGGCGCTGGCAGTGGCGGCAGTGAATTCGACGTACGCTTTCAGGCGATGCCCTCAGACCTGCTCTACCGCCCGCCGATCCAGCATCCCAAACCGCAGGCTGACGGCATCCAAACCGCCTTCGTTACCGGCCCCCAGGGCGAAGACATCTACACCGACGCCCACGGCCGCATCAAAGTCCAGTTTCACTGGGACCGGGAAGGCAAGCGCGATGAAAACAGCAGCGGCTGGATCCGGATCAGCCAGGGCTGGGCCGGCAACGAATGGGGGGCTTTCAGCCTGCCCCGAGTGGGCCAGGAAGTGCTGGTCAGCTTCTTAGACGGCGACCCGGACCGCCCCATAGTCACCGGGGCACTCTACAACAGCCAAACCATCCCGCCGGACAAACTGCCGGCCCAGCAAACCCGCACCACCTTCAAATCCCGCAGCAGCCCGGACGGCGGTGGCCACAACACCCTGCGGATAGACGACAAAAAGCACCAGGAACAAATCTACGTCCACGCGCAAAAAGACCTGGACTACTACATCCGTAACGACAAACGGGAAAGCATCGGCCACCAGCGTCACCGCATCGTGCAAGGCTCCGCCTACGATCACATTGAAAACAATCAACACCGCACCATCGGCAAAGACCACAACCTCCAGATCGACGGCCAGCAATCCCGCAGCATCGGCCAATCCATGGAGCAAAAGATCGGACAAAACTACCGTGAACATGCCGCCGTGGAATACCACCTTAAAGCCGGTGCGGGGGTGGTGCTGGATGCGGGACAATCCCTCACCCTGAAGGCGGCGGGCAGCAGTGTCGTGCTGGATGAAACGGGCGTCTCTGTAACCGGCCTCATGGTGCTGATCAACAGCGGAGGTGGGGCCGGCTCCGCCACCAGCGCCTTCGCCACCCCTCCACAACAGGCCGACACCGTCGACCCGGGCCAGCCCGGTCATCCCATCGCGCCACTGGGCGCCAACGCCCGCTTCAAAAACGCCCCGGTCGAGTTTGACCCGGCGTCGTTTAGTGCCATTGAAAAGCCAAAAGACATTACCCCAACCCAGGGTGAAGGCTTCGGGGCGGACGATGCGTTATCCCTATCGCTGGACCTAATCACGGGTGTCGGCACCGCAAAAGGCGTCGTCGAACTGATCGCAGGATTCGATCCGGTCACCGGAGAAGAAATCCCGCGTTGGATCAGCACAGCCGCCCTGGCCGCCAGTATTATTCCCGGAGGAAAAGCGGCCGTGCGCGGAGCTCGAACGGCTGGTAAAATGGCAAAACATGCGGATGAAGCAGTGGATGTGGGTGAGGCTGTTGTTAAGCATGGGGATGAGGTTGGGCAAGTTGCCGGGACAAAGTCTGGTGCAGATACGATGCATGCTGAAGTTGTTTCGGAGAAAGTTCCAAACAGAGCAACTGGAGCATTTGACCCTGATGTCATAAAGGTTTGGCCTGGCTTAGGAAAGCTTGAAGGAAAACAAGTCAATATTTCTGAAAAAGGGTTGAATATGGTGGAAAATCATCTCAAGCATTTTGATGTTGATGGCCCCGTTTTGGAAAATCAATTGATGGTTGATCGACTAAGAACGGCGCTTAATGATGGCAAGCCTTTGACTGGAGCAGATGCTAGCTTTTATATACATGAGGTAACTGAGGCAGCCAAAACAACTCGTGTTACAAATCAATTAGGTGTTCCTTATAAAACCGTTGCTAATGATTATGATCTTTATCAAACACTGCATTGGGATTCGATTAATAAATATGAGGTGTCGCCATTCAGCGTGTACCATCCTGAAGTAATAAATAAAGTAAATAATGTTACTCCTGGTGAATTCCCTCATTTTGATAGCTGATGGACAGATTTTTGGAAAGGTATAAATGAATAAAGAATTTTCGGATGGGCCGTTAAAGGCGTCTCTGTGGTTAGATGAATTTTCTCCGGCATTGTTTGAAAGTGAAAAGTTGGTATCTTGTAGTATTTCACTTTCTGATTATGCGACTGACCGTTTGTCTCAAGAAAGCGTTGTGACGCTAGAGGTTTTTTTACATCGTGGACCAAGAGTTTTGTACGCTCATGTTGGTGGTGTTTATAAGCCAGATGAACAATCCAGTTCATTGGAGGTGGAGGTTTTCTATGTTGATGACTTATCAAAAAAATGTGGAACTTCATTAGCTCTGGGTGCGGGTGAGTCATATGTTGGGTTGGAGAAAATATATGCAGAAGCTGTTTTGAGTGGCGTTAAAAAATCTTTGACTGATGGAGTAATTCTTTTCCCTGGCACTGTTACTATTAATTGTGGAGTAATTTCTAAGTTTGGCTCTGCGCCTGTAGTTTATGAGAGGCTGGGTGAGCAGATATGTCGAGCTTTTTCTTCGCATTCATCTGGTGAGGAAATAATAGCAGAAGATATATTTAAGCTATCGATTTAGAGGCCACTCTATTCTTTATTGAAGCCCAGGAGGGTGTTCAAAATTCTGTGTCAGCCTAGCAGCATCATAAGCTGATGAATTTCTCCAATCGATCAGGGAAATGGATGGTCAGCTGTGATAGCGTCTAGGCGACCCCGTCAGGTTCCAATTCTGGATTGGGTGAGTCCATCGCTCACTGGCTTGGAGTATACCGGCATAGAGCAGCATCAGTAAGCTGTTTTCATTGGCGAAGCCACCTTTGGTTTTGGTGAGTTTTCGGAATTGACGGTGAACAGCTTCAACGGCATTGGTGGTGTAGATCGCCTTCTGCACGTAATCCGGGTATTTGAAGTAAGTCGACAATGTGAACCATTTGCTGCGCCAGGAATTGATCACCATCGGGTATTTATTGCCCCCACTTGGCTTCCAGTTCATCCAGAGCGGTTTCGGCAGCGTTCAGCGTAGCAGCCTTGTAAACGCATTTTAGATCGGTCATAAACGCCTTCTGGTTCTTTGAGGCGACGTACTTCATGGAGTTGCGAATCAGGTGAAAGATGCAGTGCTGGATCTCGGTATTGGGGTAGATGCTTTCGATGGCTTCAGGAAAGCCCTTCAAGCCATCAACGCAGGCGACCAGGATGTCTTTTACGCCTCGGTTGTACAAATCTGTCAGTACTGAAAGCCGACGATGAGCGCCTTCCTGATCCGATAAATACAGGCCCAAGAGCTCTTTCTTGCCTTCGATGTTCAGGCCCAGAATGGTGTAAATGGCTTTGCTGACATAGCGGCCGCTTTCTTTTATTTTGTAGTGAATGGCGTTCCCTACCAGACGATAGGGTAGATCGCTTCCAGACCCGGTGCGGAACGCTCGCAGCGCCACCACGGTTCAGGCCATTGCCTGCGCTTCCGATGAGTCAGCGCCTTTGATTGGCGCCCTGGTGCTGTTGATCGCGCTGTCCATGAGCACCGACGGCATGATCGAACGCTCCGGGTTGCTGGAAAGCTTTCCCGCATCTGAGGGCTCCGTTTGGTTTACCCTGGCCGTGCTGATGATCATTTTGACCGGCATCGGCATCGATCCCCTGCATTTTTGGGTCGTTGCCGTTATGGCCTTCGAGTTGGGATATCTGACACCACCGGTAGCCCTTCACCATCTGATCGCCCGCCAGGTAACCGGGCCGCCGATGGAATGGGAAAGCCTACATGTCACGCTTTACCAGCACTATTTCCATATTATTTTCCCAATTCTGGTGATGGGCGTATCACTGCTGGCCGTGGCTTATTTACCCTTACTGTTTCCGAACGTTTTCTCGCGCTTGATGGGTGCCGGCTATTAGCATTAGGGTTCAAGCTGAGGTTAGGTGGTAATTAGGAAACATTTTTTAGCAAACCGGGTGTGAACGAATTGATTTCGACTGCTGCTTGCCCCATAGTGAGATTCTCCCTTCGCTTAAACAGCCGTCCAGTTTCAATATGATTCTTCTCTGGCAATTGCAACCGATTCGAAAAGTACTGCCTCTCCGAGGGACAATACTTGCGCTTTTGGTTGTTTGTGGGATGTCCTTTTGGATCAGCTCTGTCTCGCACGCCCTGAGCGGAATTGATCCGGTTGGTGTTGACACGCCTACCCAAGCGATTACCACTGCCACCAATGACTACTCGCGACTCAAATCAGGCCTGAGGACAGGCTATAACCATTCCAAATCGAACAACAACAGTGATTTTGATGGTCCACAGGCTATTAGTTTTAATCCGCCCAGCCTTTTCGATCTTAAGCCCGCTCCGGCATACCTTGTATTGTCCTTTCCTGCCCCGTTTGAAAAACGGGTACGGTTCTATTTACCCTCCCCGCGAGACCCGCCAACCACCTAGTCAGCTTATGATTTGATAACGCCACATTTCAAAATGTGGAATGTACTGTTGGTTGCACCCCATTTTTGGGAGGATTGCACATGAAATCGCTTCGAATGCGAGCTGTTGTATACAGCTTGATAACCTTATTGGGCTTGCTTTGTGCACTGCCCAATTTTTTACCGGACTCCATTGCGTACAAGCTACCGAACTGGTACGCGAACAATACAGTCACACTAGGTTTGGATTTGCGTGGCGGATCCCATCTGCTGCTGGAAGTGGAACCGCGGGATCTACTAATCGACAATAACGAACAGGTGGCTGATCAAATCAGGTCTGCTTTGGAGGAGGAAAAGCTCTATCCAGATTCCCTGCGGGCCAATGAAAATACCATCGAAATTGTTCCAAAAAGGACGACTCAGCTGGATCAAATAGAGCGCATTGCCCGTAGCACGCTCAAGTCAATGGAAAATTCGACATCCTATTCGATCGACAGCAGTGACCATCGAATTATTCTTTCGCCATCTAAAGATTACTTGAACAGTCTAACCGCAGATGCGGTTGAACGCAGTCTGGAGGTTATCCGCAGGCGCCTAAACGAATCTGGCCTGATTGAGCCGAGCATCACCCGTCAGGGCACTCTGGGTGTATTGGTTCAATTGCCGGGTGTAGAGGATCCGCAAAAAATTCGTCAGCTGCTGGGTACAACTGCGAAACTGACCTTCCATTGGGTAGCTCGAAATGAGGTAAGTTCCTATTCCAGCAAAATCAATATCCCTGGAGAAAATGGACAAGTTTATCAACTTGAGAGGCGGGTTGCGCTTCAGGGCAAACATATTAGTGATGCGCGTTTGACATACAATCCAGACACCGGCGAACCGGTTGTCAATTTTAACCTGGACAAAGAAGGTGCTCGTCGCTTCGGTGAAATGACAGCAACCCACATCGGTCGACCATTGGCAATTGTGCTTGATCAGCGGGTCATCTCCGCACCGGTGATCCGCAGTGTAATTGCGGGGGGTAGTGGAGAAATCAGCGGTGCTTTTACTTCCAATGAAGCAAGCGCTCTGGCTCTATTATTGCGCGCGGGAGCTTTGCCCGCACCGCTCAAAGTAATGGAAGAGCGAACAGTGGGGCCGGATCTAGGCAGCGATTCTATTGCTATGGGACTGGCAACCGGTCTAATCGGTGCAATATTGGTTTTCGGTTTTATGGTAACCGTGTATGGTCGCTGGGGACTGATAGCCTGTCTTGGATTGCTCACCAACGTTGGGCTTATCTTCGGCGTTCTAAGCTTTCTAGGCGCTACTCTCACTCTTCCTGGTATAGCAGGCATTATTCTGACCATCGGCATGGCGGTGGATTCAAACATTCTGATCAACGAGCGCATAAGGGAAGAATGCAGGAAAGGCAGATCTGCTCGTTTCTCGCTGGAAGAAGGGTTTAAACTGGCTTACAGCACTATTTTAGACTCTAATCTCACCACCCTAATTGCTGTTGGACTGCTATTTCTTTTTGGAACTGGACCTGTGCGGGGATTTGCGGCAACGATCGGAATCGGATTGTTGACCTCCTTATTTACTGCTATTGCCGTAACGCGGGTTCTAATGGAATGGCGGATAAGAAAACTCGACGGGCGCCCCTTTCAGATTTCTGGGCTTAAACTAATTGATGCTCTGGGTAACTGGCCAATAAACTTTATGAGAGCACGAAAATTCGGGCTTGCCATATCTGCGATATTATCGCTGACGGCTATTGTATTGTTTGTTCAACCAGGATTGAAATACGGAATCGATTTTAACGGCGGTACAATCGTCGAAATCGATGCGCCTACAGCTTCCCTTGACGGGCTGAGAAAAGTTCTGACACAACATAATTTGGGGGAAGCGGCTATTCAGGAAATCGATGGATCGGGACGTTATTTTGTGCGCTTTCCAGTCAACGACATGCTTCCCTTAACCGAACAAACGGACGTAAACGACGCGGTGATCGGATTGAAGCAAGCAGTAATGCAATATTCAGCCGATGCAAAGTTTCCCCGCGTAGAGATGGTCGGACCAAAAGTAAGTGGAACTTTCTCGGACATCACAATTTTAACTCTATTGTTGGCGGGTGCGGGAATGCTGACTTATCTTTGGGCCCGGTTCGAATTCCACTTTGCATTGGCGGCGATTCTGACCGTTATTCTCGATCTCACCAAGACTATCGGCTTTTTTGTTCTGGCAGGAATCGAGTTTAATCTTACCGCTGTGGCCGCATTATTGGCCCTGATTGGATACTCGATTAACGACAAGGTTGTGGTGTTTGATCGGGTAAGGGAGAATCTACGCCTAACACCCGACAAGCCATTTATTCAAATATTGAATGAAAGTATAACCTCAACGTTGACCCGGACAGTGTTCACCTCTGTAACAACATTTTTAGCGCTTTTGCCTATGGCAGTTGCAGGAGGAGCCGCTGTTACCAGTTTCGCTCTGCCCATGCTTTTTGGCATCATTATTGGGACAAGCTCGTCTATTTTTATTGCATCCCCCATTGTATACATTCTCGGACAACGTCGGGCACGCAAAGGCTTACCCCAGTTACGACCTACGGCTGAAGAAATTAGGAGGCAATTACCGACAATGCCTTGAACATCCTGATTTATAGCACCCATAATTTATTGATGCATTGCAGTTATATCAATAGTGTCGTTGACGGTTGTCCAGGCTACGCTCGAAACCAGTCCGTCAGTCCGCGAGGGTCAGTGGCCAACCCAGAATTAAGGTTACCACTGTCGTCGCACCGATGATCAGGTTCATGAGGATACCGACCTTCAGAAAATCTGAAAATCGGTATCCTCCCGGTCCGTAAACCATTAGATTACACTGGTAACCGATTGGCGTGGCAAAGCTAGCAGACGCTCCCATCATGATGGCGAAAACAAAAGGCTCGGGATTGAGTTGCGCCTTTTCAGCCATTTCCAACACGATTGGCAAGGATAGAATAGCCGCTGCATTGTTGCTGATGACTTCCGTCAAAATTGAAATCAGCGCATAGGTTAACACCAGCAGCAACCAGGGTTGTCCGCCACTAAGCTCCAGCACCTTCTGCGCCAGAAAATTTGCCGCCCCCGTTTGCAGTAAGGCCGCTCCGAGCGCAAAGGAAGCACCTATGGTGACCAGCACTGGCAGGTCCAGGCTTTTCTCAGCCTGATTCAGCGAGCAACAACCCAGCACAATCATCAGACCGGCGCCCAGCATGGCAGCGTTTAACATACTGGTCAGTTGGAATCCAGCGGTCAACACCACGCCCAGCAGGATGGCCCAGGCCACGTAGGCCCGATCATGGCGGGGCGATTCGGAATTCAGATCATTGATCAGCAGAAAGTCCTTACTGTAGCGTTGGCGGCTGACGAATACCGGGCGTGCTTCCAGCAAGAGAGTATCGCCGACGTTCAGGCGAACGCTGCCCAGATTACCCGACACCCGCTCGCCGTTGCGCGCAACGGCCATCACAACCGCGTCGTAACGGTCGCGGAATTTGGCATCACGGATGCGCTCGCCCACCACGGCACAATGGGGAGACACCACCGCTTCAACCAGGCGCCGTTCGGACACGGCTTGGGAAATCGCAACAGGGTGTTCGTTTTCAGCGGAAGGCACGATGCCATTGATGCGCAGCAGATCGGTGATGGCTTCTGTGTTTCCAGCAAACACCAGCCGGTCGCCACCCTGCAAAACCTCGTCGGAATCGACCGCCGTCAGAATGTGTCCTGCCCGTTCGATTTCCACCAGAAAGATGCGTTTCAGATTGCGTAGTCCGGCCACCTGAATGCTTTTTCCTACCAAAGGACCGTTGTGCGCAACGGCAACCTCCAAGGTGAATTCACGCAAGTTGGAGAAGGGATTTTTTTCACTGCGGTCCGGTAATAGCCGTGGGAAAAGCACCACCATGACGATCACACCGACAATGGAAACCGGCAGACCCACCGCAGTGATGTCAAAAAGAGAAAAACCATCTTCACCGGTCAATGTCTGGTATTGGCCATTAACAATCAGGTTGGTACTTGTACCGATCAGGGTGACCGACAACGAAAACCAGCCTTGCCATTCCATACTGAATCCTTCTACTGCAAAGATGAGTGTATTACACAGCGATGGAACGCATTCTAGCGTGGCAATCCTATGGCAACATAAGACTATTTGATTATCGATTTATAACGACTTTGATTACTCGAAACGAAGAGGAAATATTTTATATCGCCCCTCTCGACTTTCAGCAAAAACCGAATTAGAGTTCCCACATCTTAGGGGAGTAGTCGCTCGACAACGGTTGAGTTGGCCATCAACAATCTCCGAACCTTCGGGTTCGTGGTGGCCATGTCCAATGCGGACTGACGAGACCTGAGGCACAGCACAGCGTTCCGGGTGGGCGCAGTGCTGTGCCTGGGCACTGTCGACCACCCTGAGAATCTTCCCATGCCAAGCTTAAGCTCTCTCGTTAATACCCTCACCGCCGTTCCTGACATAGCATTGGCCATACTGGCTATTTTAGGCGGTTTTGTGCTGCTGGTCTGGAGTGCGGACCGCTTTGTAGAGGGTGCCGCTATAACCGCCAAACACGCAGGCATGCCCCCACTGCTCATCGGTATGGTGATCGTCGGTTTCGGAACCTCGACACCGGAAATGGTGGTGTCCGCCATGGCGGCACTGGATGGTAACCCGGAGCTTGCGCTGGGTAACGCCCTGGGTTCCAACATCGTCAATATTGGCCTGATCCTAGGTATAACTGCTCTGATAGCCCCCATTGCTGTACATTCGAAAATCGTACAAAAGGAACTGCCGTTGCTGTTTCTTATCGGGCTGTTCTGCGGTTTGTTGCTATGGGATAAGATGTTAACCCAGGCTGAAGCACTGGCGCTTCTGGCCGGTTTTTTTGGCTTGCTTGGCTGGAGTATATTTTCTGCGATCAGGGGGCGTGGGGACGCTCTGGTAACCGACACTGAGCAGGAGTTGAATCAGCACGCTATGTCACTTGCTTCCGCCCTCACCTGGCTGGTGGCTGGTCTCGGGCTGCTCATCGTGAGTTCCCGCATTCTGGTCTGGGGTGCAGTCACCACCGCTCAGTCATTGGGTATAAGCGATCTGATTATCGGTCTGACCATTGTCGCGTTGGGTACCTCATTACCGGAACTGGCTGCCTCATTGATTGCCGCGCGCAAGGGCGAGCACGACATCGCCATCGGCAACGTGGTGGGATCTAACATGTTCAATATCTTGGCGGTCGTCGGTGTTGCGGGTGTGATCGCTCCTATGTCCGATCTCGCCCCTGAAATTTTGGCAAGAGATTGGCTGGCGATGATGTCGTTAACCGTTGGGCTGTTTGGCTTGGCTTACGGCTTTCGCGGTCAGGGACGGATCAATCGGATTGAAGGAGGAGTGTTGTTAGCAGCGTATGCGGCTTACAACATTTGGCTGGTGAGATCAGTTTTAGGTTGATCCTTGCAACTTAGAATTGATTGTTAAATCGTGGGATAGGGAGAAAAAATGCACCCTTACTTTGAACTTCGATCACTGGCAACCTAGCTCATTGTCAGCATGTTAAGTCATTTTGCGAGCGAACTTCCTCTGTTAGCTTGAGTGCCGATTCTAATCGTTTAAAAGTGTGATATTGAGCAAATAACAAACTATGCACTGGGTAATTCGCCAAACTGAAACCGCTCTGAGCGAGTTATATGTAAGCGATCCACAAGCACCATTATTCCCAGCTGAAAGCTGTTTCCATAGACTCCTCCTGACCTAACAACCAGGAGTAGCACATGCCCAAACTCACCCAAAACCAGAAGCGCTGGCAGTCGATCATAGAAGACTGCCAGCAGAGCGGTCTCATCCAATCGCAGTATTTCCGTCAGCATCGAATCAATGTGTACCGGTTCTATTCATGGAAGAACCAGCTAAAGAAGAAACTAGCACCCTCCCAGACAGAAAAGTAAGGCGTATTTTTGCCCGTCTATTTTGAGCCTGCCATACCAGAGCCCACTTCGTTACTTCGAATTCGAGTCCGCGGGGCGGAAATCTAAGTCAATCATGATACCGATCCGGCGCTGGTGCAAAAAGCCGTTCAGTGGCCAGGAGAATGTTCATGATCCGCCCCAGCAACAGCTCGCTTAAAGTTTATGTGTATTCCGGCGTGGTGGATATGCGCAAGCAGATCGATGGTCAGGCTGCGTTGGTGGAGACCACGATGGAAGTCAATCCATTTTCCAAACGTTTGGTTGTGTTTACCAATAAACGCAGAGACAAATTGAAAATTCTGGCTTGGGATAAAAATGGGTTTCTGGTGTGGTATGAGCGGCTCGAAAAGCAACGTTTTCTCAGGCTCAAAGGGGATCATAACCGGGTGTTGAGCATCAAGGATTTGAACTTGTATCTGGATGGCTACGATATCAATCGCTTTAAACCGCACGAACCCTTAAAGATCGAAAAAGTCGCCTAAACTCACTAGAGACTGAAACGCTTCGGTATTAAAATACAGCGCCATGACAACGGCGCAATTAACCAAAGAACAACTGCTCGAGCTGGTTACCCAGCAACAAGAGCGCATCAACGCACTGGAAAACCAGGTGCGTTATCTGGTGCCCCGACAATTTGGCTTCAAGTCAGAGAAAATGAGCACCGACCAACTGGCTCTGTTTGGTGTTGCTGCCGATCCTGAGTCGCCAACTGTGAATGTGGTGGTCAGCTAAAGCCGATCGCCACTAAAGTCAGTGAACAATGTGAATATATTCCTGCCCCTGCTGCCAGCAGATGGTGCTGGCTAAGAAGCCGCCTCAACCGTTACCCAAAACCAATGCCGCACCAGGCTTATTGACGCATCTGGTTACGACCAAGTATCTAGATGCTGTACCGTTGCACAGCCAAGAGAACCAGCTAAAGCGCATCGGCATTACGATACCGCGGAACACCCTGGCCAGCTGGGTTATTCAGTTGTCGAATCTGGTTTTGCTGCTGACCAATCTAATGGAAGACCTGATTCGAGCCGGGCCGGTAATCCAATGTGATGAAACGCCGAGTTTGGGGATGTATGTTCAATCCGATCCCATTGGGTTGGAAGGTGGGTTGAATACTTATGGGTATGCATATCAAAACCCAATTTTGAGGGCGTTCAAAATTCTGTGTCAGCGTCATAGGCTGATGTGTTTTTCCAGCCTGTCTGGGAAGTGGATCGCTAGTTGAGACAGTGTAAGATTCCAATTCTGAATCGGGTGCGTCCATCGCTCGGTAGCCTTGAGTATACCGGCATAGAGCAATTTCAGTAAGCTGCTTTCATTTGGGAAGCCACCCTTGGTTTTGGTGAGTTTTCGAAATTGGCGATGTACCGCTTCGACGGCGTTGGTTGTGTAAATCGCTTTGCGGACGTAGTCCGGGTATTTGAAGTAGGAGGATAAAATCACCCATTTGCTGCGCCAGGAATTGATCACCATTGGATACTTGTCGCCCCATTTGGCCTCTAGCTCATCGAGGGCTGTCTCTGCAGCGTTGAGCGTGGCCGCCTTGTAGACGCATTTGAGATCGTTCATGAATGCCTTCTGGTTCTTCGACGCGACATATTTCATCGAATTACGGATCTGATGAATGATGCAGTGCTGTATTTCGGTTTTGGGGTAGACGCTTTCGATGGCCTCCGGGAATCCTTTTAGGCCGTCGACGCAGGCAATCAGGATATCCTTGACGCCACGATGGTAGAGGTCGGTCAAAACGTTGAGCCAGTGGTGCGCGCCCTCGTTATCTGATAAATACAGTCCCAGTAGCTCTTTCTTTCCCTCAATGTTGAGGCCCAGAATAGTGTAGATGACCTTGCTGACATAACGGCCGTTTTCCTTGATTTTCTAGTGAATGGCATCCAACCAGACGATAGAATAGATCGCTTCCAGATCCCGTTCACGCCAAGCTTGTAACTCGGGGAGCAGCTTGTCGGTTACGGCATTGATGGTGCCATTGGAAAGCTCGACACCGTAGAGATTGGTAATATGGCCGCGGATGTCCTGGTAGCTGTTACCCAGGGCAAACAGAGCCAGGATCTTGCGTTCCAACTCATCAGTGAGATGAGTCTGGTGTTTTTTGATAAGCTGGGGTTCGAAAGTGCCGGACCGATCTCTGGGCGCATCCAGCTCAAAGCTGCAAGTGGGACCTTTCATTGTTTTGGAAGACTTGCCATTCATGCGGTTGGGCGCCTCTTCATTGGCCAGGTGTTCATCCAGCTACGCTGCCATAGCGGCTTCGGTGAGCTGTTTGATCAAAGGTGTCAGGATGCCATCCTTACCTGTGAGATCTTGGCCTTCACGCAAGGCTTTGAGGGCGGTTTCAATATCGAAAGTTGGTTTGGTCATAGGTCATCTCTTTTGGTCTAATGATAAAGAAATGACACAGAATTATGAGCACTACCCCCGGCCAATCCAGATCCGCTCTCCAGAATTTGAACTATTAAGAACGTCTCCGCACGATTGTTGTTTCATAGGCCAGTGTCTGTTCGCCGTTATATTGGTCTACGGTATACGCACGAATAGTCATCCGATTCCCTTTTAGCTCAATCATAAAGAAACCGGCTGTATTATCTTGTTGCCAGAATACTGCATTGCGATCAGGGTTTTTAAATGCTCGGGATTTTGCCCCGGCTCCGGAAATAATAAACAGGGTTTTGCCGCACTCAGGAACGGAATTAAGGAATTGCAAATCGTGATCATGTCCTGCCAAGTATAAATCCACTTTGTCGCACACATTGTTTTGGAACCATTCCCGGTATACTTCACCGGAAACCCGTTTGGTGAGCGGTTCTAATGGTGGAACGCCATCGTATAATCCGGCGTTGCCATGTACGCCGTTGGAGATGAAAGGGTGGTGGGTAAAAGCAATTCGCCAGCCATCCATTGGCTTCGCCAGTTCATTGGCGAGCCATTCCGCTTGCATGGCTTTGTACTTGTTCACCGCATACGCGGGAGCAATTTCAAGAGCAGCGATCATCGGATTGGAATCCAGTGCCATGAACCGGGCCAGGGGGCGGGGGTGGCCTAATGGTGCAGTAAACGAATAATAACGATCCGGCATTTGCCATTTGTTGCTGAGTTTATCGTCGCGTCGGGTATAGGCCACCTGAATATCACCGGCGTGATTGAAACTGCCGAGCCCGTCAATCACCAGGTCGTTATCGTGATTGCCCAGTGACATAAAAAACGGAAAGTCCAGATTGTCATAGGGCAATTCGAACTTGACTTCGAAGGCCGTGCTGTAAGTACTGGTCGGGTTATCGTCATAGATATTATCCCCCAGGCCTACCGCAAATTCGCAACCACCGGCACGACTGCACACTGCTTCCATTGCCTCGGAGACGAAACGCTGTGTGGTATTTCCTTCACCAAAATCGCCTAATGCAACAAAGCGAACGATATGATCCGGGGCGGGTGTCACGGCGGCTGTCACAGGCGTGAAGCGCGCTTTAATGTAAACGTCGTTACTCAGGTCGACATAGCAGTCATTGTATTGAGTCTGACTGCAGTCCCCTTCCCATCCGGAAAACTGATAACCCTCATCAGCAAAGGCCGAGAGAAAGGTGTTGGCCGGGTCTTGTGAAAACAGGGATTCGTAGCCTTCCAGGGTGCAGCTACCTTCGGTTTGGGTGCAGTCAATCGCCAGCGGAGTTGAAATGACCCGGCCCCCAGCGGTGGTCTCGACCGTAAGATTACAGGCGTTTAGCCCCAGGGCGGCCGTCGCCACCAGCATTGAACGCAACATAACGGAATCTCTGATTATTCTTGTGATAGTGAAGGGGTATAACGGTAATCCCTTTAAATGACAACGAAGTGATGACGAATGGTGTGACTAAGCGCAAGTTTCGGGTCGCAAATCGGGTCTTGTAACGCCACACTACGGGTTAGTGATTATGAGCGTGACTGAGAGAGCAGCGGATAGGTGATTGCAGTGAGAGCGACAGAAACGAGTCGTCCATATCAGCAGATTAAGGCGGCGATTGAATACTTTATTGAACATCAGCAGCAACAGCCGGGGCTGGCAGAGTTGTCGGAACACGTTGGCTTGAGTGAATTTCATTTACAACGGATGTTTTCGGATTGGGTCGGAGTGTCCCCCAAGCAATTTTTGAAATTCCTGACCAAGGAGTACGCCAAAACTCGGCTGCAGAATGAGTCGGTTTTACAGGCCGCGCTGGATAGCGGATTGAGTGGGGCAGGGCGACTGCACGATCTGATGATAAGTTGCGAAGGCGTGACGCCGGGGGAATTCAAAAAACAGGGTGAAGGCGTCGTAATTCAGTATGGCTTTCATGAATCACCGTTCGGACATTGTATGTTAGCGCAAACCCCGAGAGGCGTGTGTAGTCTGGTATTTTTCGATGCGGCGGGGCAGAAAGCAGAACAGGTTAAAATGTTGCAAACACAGTGGCCGAAGGCAGTTTGTAAGGAAGATCCGCTTGCGACGCAAAACACCATCGGAAAAATCTTTGCCGGAAACGAGTCTGTGGGACGGGGTTCGACGAAGAGAAAGAAAGCCACCTTGAAGCTGTTGTTGAAAGGCACACCGTTCCAGCTGAAAGTATGGGAAGCCCTACTTTCCATACCCGAAGGTGATATCGTCTCCTATCAGCAGGTAGCGGGTCTGATCCAGGCACCCTCGTCGGTTCGTGCAGTAGCGAGCGCTGTCGCTAAAAACAATATAGGCTATCTGATTCCCTGTCACCGGGTTATCCGCAGTAGCGGTGATTTCAGCCAGTATCGTTGGGGCGCGTCCCGTAAACGGATCATGCTGGGTTGGGAAGCCAGCCAGCATGGGAATGAATAGCGGATTTAAGGTTGAAGCATCGGATTAATTACTGAAAAGCGTTAATAGATTATTCAGGAAGCGCTGACCGAGTTCGGTGGTTTGCCAGTGGGTGGCGGATTCGGTAATCAAACCCTGTTGCACTGCTTGGTTCAGCGCGGATTGAAACCGATTCGGGGGCACAAAAGTCCGTTCGCTAAAAACCGTTCTCGCGATGGGTTGCGATAACCGGAAAGCATTCATGAAAAATTCAAATCCAAGATCTTCCTCTGTTATTGGTTGTTGTCGCGCAGTAAACGCTTTTTCCGGATTTAGGTAATCGTTGGGCAGGCGTGTTTTTTGATAGCGGATGATTTTCTTTTGCTGCGAGTCGGATATTTTTCCATGCGCACCGGCCCCCATAGCCAAATAATCACCGAACAACCAATAGTTTAGATTGTGCCGGCATTGAAACTCCGGTTTGGCAAACGCGCTGGTTTCATAATGGATGAAGCCCGCCTCTTGTAATAACGTTTTACCCGCTTCATCAATGTTATCCAGAGTTTCGTCCTGGGGTAGTGCCGGCTTGGTCGTATAAAATACCGTATTGGGTTCAATGGTTAATTGATACCAGGACAGGTGGCGGGTGTTTAGTGCCAGTCCTTGTTCCAGATCCGCGATTGCCTGCGCTTCCGTTTGATTCGGCAGGCCGTGCATCAAATCGATATTGATGCGCTCGAAACCGACGTCCTGTGCTGCGCCGATGGCGCGGATGGCTTCCTCCCGGTCGTGAATACGACCCAGTGCTTGCAGCTTTTCGGTTTCAAAACTTTGTACGCCTATAGAAAGACGGTTAATGCCTGCCTTTCGGAAACCCCGGAATTTGTTGTATTCGAAGGTGCCCGGATTCGCTTCCAGTGTGATTTCTGCATCCTGTTCTATGGGTACGAGCTGATCAATTTCTTGTAGTAGCTGTTCATAGGCTGCAGCACTGAATAGGCTGGGTGTGCCGCCACCGATGAAAATACTACTGATACTGCGGCCCTGCGCCAGCTGCTGATCCTGTTGCAAGTCCTGCAATAGTGCAGCAACGTATTCCGTTTCCGGAATACGCTGGGTCTCGTGGCTGTTGAAGTCGCAATAGGGGCATTTCTTTACGCACCAGGGCACATGAATATACAGTGCCAACGGAATCGGGTTCATGGTCCGCGCTCAGGCCTTTCCAGCCAGCGTGGCAATCATCTGTTGCAGAGCTTGTCCCCTGTGGCTCAGTTTGTTTTTAATCTCTGGCGGTAATTGGGCTGCACTGCATTCCTGGCCAGGCACCCAGAACACCGGGTCGTATCCGAACCCGTTTTCCCCTTGCGGTTGCGATACGATCAAGCCCTCCCAGGTTCCCTGGCAAATGATCGGAGTGGGGTCGTTGTCATGACGCAGATAGACCATAACGCATTGAAAGCGGGCGGTGCGTTCAGCGGGCGCGACGGATTGCAGGTTTGCCAGCAGCTTCACTATGTTGTTGGCATCATTAGCGGGTTCGCCAGCATAGCGGGCGCTGTAGATGCCCGGTTCGCCGTTCAACGCATCCACCTCCAGACCGGAATCATCCGCCAATGCCGGACGTCCCGAGCATCGGCTGGCATTGCGCGCCTTCAGTATCGCGTTTTCCACAAAGCTCAGGCCGGTTTCTTCGATGTCTTCAATGTTCAGAGATTTTTGGCCGATCACCTGAATGTTCAGAGGCGATAGCATTTGGCTGATTTCTTTGAGTTTGCCACGGTTGCCGCTGGCTACGACGATTTCTTGCATGGGGGTTCCTGTTAATATCGGGATGGGCCTGGACCAAAAACAGGAGGGATTATAGCCTTTTCGGGCCGCTGTAGGTGATAAAAAGCCGGTGCAGGACACCGGCTTTCGAAGGTTGCTATTGCTTGTTCGGTTTATATCTTGCCAACACCGGCGTTGGCCCGAACGATGCCGGGCACCTCAGAAGAGTGATCAAGTTTATAACTGTAAGGCACGCTGGCGCGACAACTGGATTGCAGTTGTCCACCCACTATTTCGGGTACGTCCAATGCACCGTCACCGACTTTACGGCTGTAATAGATTTCGGGTTCAACGGTGTTTTCGCCGGTCTGCCAACAGCCAGGTTCACTCGAATCATCGGAGGCCAGCAGGGGATTATTGACGTTGTAGAAATGATTACCTTCTACTAACACCCGTGCGCCCATACGGGAATTGATGGCGTGGAACATGTAATTCTGCGACGGATTCGACCAGTAGTTGTTGTATATATGAGCCAGGCCGTGGCGAATCAACGGTGTGCGCTGCTCAATATTCTGATACCAGTTATGGTGGAAGGTGATATTGGTGTTGGCACTGTCCGAATCACTGGAGCCGACCAGGCCTGCCCGGCTGGAATCCCGATACCAGTTATAGGATACCGTGACATTGGTAACCCCGGCTTTCATATCCAGTAGAGAGTCGTAACCCGATGATTCACCACCACTGGCTTCCAATGTGTTGTGATCTATCCAGACGTTGTTTACGCCACTTTCCATGCCGATGGCATCGCCGCCGTTGGAGGTAGGTGAACCAGACTTTTTAACATTTTTAATGTGTAAGTTCTGGATGATGATATTGGAGGCATCACGTACGTGTACGCCGATTTGATCCAGTATGCCTTTGGTGCCAACTCCGATGAGTGAGATGTTGCTGACCTTTTTGAATTGAATTTCTTCATCGGTGGTGTCGCAGCTACCGCTTACCTTTGATGTGTTGCTGTGGGTGATCGTGCCGTTCACCATGATTATCAGCGGGGTATCGTCGGAAGCCCGGCTGCACATCGCTTGGTTGATCTGCGATCCGGTACTGGCGTAAACAACCTGGCCACCTGCACCGCCGGTGGTTGCTGCTCCGAATCCTTCCAGATCGGCATTGCGATCGGGTGGGTCGGTAGGCTCAGGGGGCTCAACGGGATCGGTTGGTGTTGTCTGCCCCGCAGTGGCAAAACGCCATTGCTGGTTGACGGCGCCCAGATGGGTGAATTGCCGGATATCCGCCTGATCCGCTTTACTCCATTCCCAGGCATCCAGTGCAAGCCCGTTGAGCTTGGAGGTGATGGTGAAATAGCCGTCTCCAACCGGAGTAACGGCCCATTGCTGGTTGTCCCCACCCCAATAGGACCATTGCCGGATTTCTGCACCGGGTTCCATACTGAATTCGTATACGTCGATGGATTGACCGCTGGAGGCGGAACGGATGGAATAGTAACCGTTACCCAGGCTGGTTACATCCCAGTAGGGCAGGTCGGTATCGCCAACTTGACTCTGAAGAATGTTAGCGCCATCCGCTGCGCTGTTCCCGGCCACATCAATGGCCAAGCCGCTGTGTCGATTGATGATGACATATTGATTGCTGCTCAGGGTGCTGTCATCACTTGCAGAAGGCTCCGAATCGGTATCGTTGCCGGCATTATTGTCCGGTTCGCCGCTTGCGTTTTTCGAGATTGAACATTCTTTGACGGATTTGGATGGAACGGGATCAGTGCCGAACGTAGCAGCATTGCAAATGAAGTTACTGTTTAAGGTTTTATACACGAACTGCCCGGAGGCACCGAACGCCACTTGTGTGCTGGAACTGAGAGCGCAGGTTTCATCGATCTTACAGAGTGTTGTAAATCCGTCTGGTCTGTTGGTTGCCGAGAAAGCACTGGCTGACAGGCCAAAGGCCGCGGCCCCGAGCATTATATTTTTATGCATTGCACTGATCCTACCGGAGTGATTTGATTCCCAGCGAAAGTAACAATAAAGCAGATGCATTTCCGGATGTATTCCACAAACTCATCTAGATATTCAGATTGCCTGAAACCGATTTAAGCTGGGGAGTTGTTCTTACACCAGAGTGGATCATGAAGCGTACGGATTGTTGTTTTAGCAAACAGTTCGTAAACAATTCAAAGGCTACGGACTGTTTGCTAGCACGTGATGAGATCCCGATCGCTCGGGAGGCAAAAATTTAAAAGGAGTAGGATGTGGCAGCATTCCAGTTTGGATTGTTTTGCGTGACGCCTTCTGCATGAAGCGTGACATTACCTGACATGCGCAGGGCATCCGATTTGCGTTCAAACACCACTTCCACACTGGTTAGCGTGTCGGGCAGGTCGTTGTCTGCATGCATGGTAACGATAAATGAGTCGCTGGCGGTATCTGCTCGAACGGTGATCCATTCAAGATCGTTTATTTCCGCTTCATTTAATAAGTCATACAGGCTGGGCTTAAGTGTGACGCCGTTAATGGTGAATTGATCGGTACTGCTGGCCAGAATAGGCACGCCAGCATTGTTATCAAACCAGATAGTGGCGGGCAGATTGGTGACACCTTTAAGGTTATACGCAATGGACGTGGCGCCATAGCTGCCTTGATTTCTAACAATACCAATTCCCTGGGCTAATTCTAGGGTGGTGGTGAATGTTTCTGAAACAGGTGGAAAGGTGGCGGACACTGTGGTGACCAATTCGATTTCGAGGGTAGGCAGCATGCCGTAGTTTTCATCGAATACCAAGTTGGCATTGCTGGAGGTGTAGTTGACACTAACGTTGGCACTGATGCCGCTGACAGTCGCGGTCGCGTTGGTAACGGCACTGGTCGGCGGGTAGAATTGAATGGGATTCTTGAGCTTGATGGATTCAACACTGTAACTATCGACATCAATCGGCCCATCAATTTGATACAGTAAAATTTGTTCGGGAGTAGAGGAGATATGCAACGTGATCGAATTCGTTCCCAGAGGAAATGTTAAGGTGTAAATATCCAGATCACCCTCACTACGTTCAAAGGAAATCTGTGTTGTCTCCGGAATTTCAAAGCCGATAGAAGCTTCTTCATAAGTAAAAGCGCTGCCATTGGTTAGCGGCAAATACGGATTAAATTTTTGCACATAGTCAGAAGGCTGAGTAAACACCGGTGGCGGGTTTACATCCGTTGCGTCGCCTCCACCGCCGCCGCCGCCACAAGCGGACAGAAGGGCGGCTGCACAAAACAGGGTTATTGCGTGAAACGTTTGGCTGCGCGTCATAATTAATCGTCTCTTATCGTCTAAGTTATTATTTTAATCTGTTGTTGAATTCAGGGTTGCAGGATGACGCTGCCGGACACCACCCGATGGGTATGCTTGTTGCGGAACAATACCGGCACTGCCGTTAAGGAAGAGGGCAGTGTCGAGCTGTATTGCATACTGACATTAAACGTATTGCTGGCAACATCTTCATTGACTGTTATCCAGTCCAGTTCATCCAGCTCGCTTTGATTTACGATTTCATAATCGGTTGAGCTGAGGTTGCCATTGCTGGTATTAAAGGTGGTGTTGCTGGTGATCGCTATAGGTGCGCCGTCGTTGTAATCAAACCAGATTATGTTGGGAAGCGATTGCAGTGATTGCAATGTGCTATTAAAAGCCTGATCAAGATAGATGCCTTCATGGGCAACGATGCCGATGCCCGGTGTGAAGTCGAACGTACCTGTTACTGTCTGCTGGGAAAGGGTAACGGATGGCGTCGTCTGTGCACTGTCCACGTAGATGGTCGCACTCAGTTGCGCCTGCAAAGTGGGTAGGTTGCCCTGGCCGGTTAGCGTTATCCGGTTATCGGTATTGGTGAGTGTATAGCTTACCCGGATGTTGAACTGGTCACTGATATCCGCGCCGCCGGATTCGGTGATGCGGGCGCTGGCCGTGGTGTCGGGGTATTGGGGTGTTCCGGTCAGCTGAAGTGCGTTTGCGAATCGAAAATAATCCGCCTCGTATTGAGTGCTGTTTACCGTAAATTCAAACGGCCCATCAATACCCAGCAATTGAATCTGATTGCTATCCGAGCTGAAGTACAGTCGCATCTGCGTGCTGGCGCCGGTCATGTCTATTGAATAGACGGGTATCTGTTTCTGGCTGGAGAATGCCTCGTCGTATCCGATTGAGCTGGTTAGCGTGCCTTGTGTGGTGTCGGCATAGACCAGCTGTGTATCGCTGGTCAGCGGGAGGTATCGGTTTTGGTCCGGGGTGCTGAAAGCGCCGGTGCGGTCGTAGTCTGTTTCTTCTTCCAGACCGCAACCACTTAGCAAAATGCTAAAAATAGCGATATAAAATAGTTGCTTAGGTGTCATCTCGATTGTCCGAATAGTGCGATTGGGCGTGCTTTTATTCTGGTTATAACAGGATTGTAGCCCAGCGTACTGTAAGTTCGTGTAGAAAAATGTTAGGAGGTTTTGACGTGGATTTGAGACCGATGGCCTCTCCCGTGGGGGCCATCAGGGCATGAGCAAAATGTGGGGTGAAGCCCGGAATGCGGAAATTCGGTCACATAGCTCCGTGCTCGGGATTCTTTGGTGACGGCTCAATCAGCAAAAAACGATTGAGAAAAACTCAGTTTCAGCGAGCCATAATCCGGGGTGGGTTTCACCTGAATATCAAAATTCAATTTGTCGCCCTCGTCTACCAGGAACTCTGCCAGATAATAAATCGCACGACCTTCTTCCACCATCTTGAAGTCCAGCGGAATTTCGCTGCCGCCCAATTGCCCGGTAAAGCCTTTTAGTTGGGACATGACGGCTTTAGGTGGGCCGCCCGGCATTTTCCGTTGCACACTGATATTAATCAAGCCGCGTTGACGGCTACGCATCAAACCATAGGCTTCTGCTACCTCTGCTGTTAGCAGCGTTGAATTGAAAGCGCTGTAATGGACAATATAATCGTCGTCTTCAATATACTGATCGGCGGCGGCTAATTCCGTTGCCAATAATAAGACGGCGGCCAGTATTGATGCCAACGTGATTTTGAGCGTGGTGGTCATGTTTTTTCTCCCTTATTTGGTGATGTGATACACCGCCGTTTCGCCAAATAGATTGGGGTATATGCGCATCATCACACCGTCACGATAATTCATGTCCACTACCGTCCGATTCAGTATTTTCAGGTTCTTGCGCTGACACATGCTCTCAAAATCTGCGAACGTACACAGATGGATATTCGGTGTGTTGTACCAAGTATAAGGCAATAGTTTGGAGACGGGCATTTTGCCTTTGGCGAGCAGGAACAAGCGGCAACGCCAGTAGCCGAAATTGGGGAAGGTAATGATGCACTCTTTGCCCACCCGTAACATATCGTCGATTACCCGGTCCGGGTAGTGTACCGCCTGCAGAGCTTGGGTCATGATCACCATATCAAAGCTGTTGCTGTCGAAGTTATCCAGACCCAAGTCCAGATCCTGTTCAATCACATTGACTTTTTTCTTAATGCATTCAACGATTTGGCTTTGGTTTATTTCTAGACCATATCCTATTACGTTTTTGGAGTCGCGCAAATGAGCGAGCAAGGCGCCGTCACCGCAACCAAGATCGAGCACGCTGCTATCGGGTTGAATCCATTGTTGGAGGGTTTCCAGATCCTGGCGCATCGGTTAAGCCCCCCCAACCACTTCAATGGAATTCATATAAGCTTTGAACAAATCAATATAAGCAGGCACATTCAGCAGGAACGAGTCATGGCCCTGGGGGCACTCGACGTCGGCGTAGGTAACGTTTTTCTTTGCTGTTAATAGCGCTTCGACGATTTCCCTTGACCGCTCCGGCGCAAAACGCCAGTCGGTAGTGAACGACAGAACCAGAAAGTGTGCCTTTGCTTGTGCCAATGCTTTGCTCAGTTCGTGATTATAGTCTTCGGCCGGATCGAAATAGTCCAGGGCGCGGGTCATCAGCAGATAGGTGTTGGCGTCGAAGTTTTTGGAAAACACTTCGCCCATGTAGTTCAGGTAGCTCTCCACTTCAAATTCCACGTCGAAATCGAAACTGATGGCGCCGTCACGCAGCTCGCGACCAAATTTTTCTTTCATGGCATCGTCGGACAGATAAGTAATGTGGCCCAGCATACGAGCCAGGCTGAGTCCGGTTTTCGGGTACGTATTGTGTTCGTAATAATGACCATCCCTAAAGTCCGGATCTGAGATAATGGCTTTGCGGGCAACCTCATTAAAGGCAATATTCTGTGCCGATAATTTGGGGGCAGCGGCGATTACGATGGCATAGCGCACCAGATCAGGCTGGTCGATGGCCCATTGCATGGCTTGCATGCCGCCCAGGCTGCCGCCGACGACAGCGGCCCATCGGGGTATTTCCAGGTGTTCCATCAGGCTGTGCTGACTGACCACCCAATCTTTCACCGTGACGATTGGAAAGTCAGGGCCATAGGGTTTGTCGGTGTCCGGGTTGATTGACTTGGGGCCGGTGCTGCCGTGGCAACCACCCAGATTATTCAGACTGACCACAAAGAAGCGATCGGTGTCGATGGCTTTGCCAGGGCCGATGCAGGCATCCCACCAGCCGGGCTTTTTCTCATTTTGCCGGTGGAAGCCAGCCGCATGGTGATGGCCGCTGAGGGCGTGGCATACCAGCACCGCATTGTCTTTATTGGCGTTAAGGCGGCCATAGGTCTCGAACACCAGCTCATAGTGGGGCAGGGTTTTTCCGCATTGCAGTTCGAGTGGTGCCGTACAACGAAAGAGTTGGGGTTGTACGATGCCCACCGAGCCGGGAAGAGGGTGTACCGGAGGTACGGACTGTAATGGTGGCTGTCGCTTCGTTTGTTCCAATAGGGGTTTCACCGCGTTTTTATTGATTGGGCCGGGTCAAATTAAGATAGCGAAGTCTAACAGAAATGAACCGGAGTTCTAGCGCGGGATGGTCACAGTTGTCGGGGAGAGAACTGGGCAGTGATCATGGGGATTACTTTGCGGCTTTGGTGGATGGGGGCGGGCTTACGCAACCCTTTCACCATGGTTTCAACTTCGATAATCTGCTCTGCCAGGTCGTTGAGCAGGCTTTCCATGCCTTCAATCCGTTGCTCGGCATTGTCATCGGTATTATTCAGTGTACGCAGCTTTTTAATATGCTCGTCGAGCAAGGCTTTTTGCTCCTGAGCGTTCTGGAATAGCGGTAGTAATACGTCGTTGAGCCATTGCCGGGCAGACCTGAGATAGAGGCGGTAGATGGTGGATCCTTCATGGACAACCGTGCTCAGAAAACGTTTGGAGGTCGCTTTCTGCTCGATCAGCAGCTTACGTAAATTGCGCCGGAAGCTGCCGGACTTGGCTCGCAAATCGTCTAAGCGAACGATGTACTCCTTGGCAGAAAAGCGCGGATAGTCCATTGGAGCCAAGCCTTGTTCCGCTTCGTATCGGGCATAAATGTCGGTGATCAGACCCTGAAGCTTTTCCTGTTTCGCTGCCAGTTCTGCCATATCGGCCTTCAGGCTATCAAAGAAATTGTCAATCGCGTTGTTCATGCCCACGATAGTCCAACTGGAAGTCAGCGCGTGGCCGGCGGCTTTCAGGTGGCCGTCCAGTCGGGGAGCGGTCACTGATTCCAGCATCTTTGCCCCTTCGCGCTCGATCATTTTGCGGCTGGATTTCAGCAAAATCAGTTTTTTATGGTAAAAGCCCTGCTCATGACGGGCATGGCTGAGCAGGGACCCCATCTGGATTTTGCGGCCGGATTCCTGCGCTTTCATCAATTTAAGCTCGTTCTGCACGGACTCTTTACGCCGCAGCAGGGTTTTGCGACTGCCATGCAGCATGGCGTGAATATCTTTGATCACGCTTTTTTGAATCAGGTACTCTTTTCGGCGCATCATATCGTTGGAAAGCAATTCTTCCAGCTCCGGCAGTAAGCTTTTCGCCAAACGCTGTGGGTTGCCTTCAACCTGTGACAATAAGCCCTCTTTCGCCGAGACGCAGAGAATCTCATCGGGGGCAATGGATAACTGGCGTGCGCATTGGGCCTTGATGTCGCCCAGTTCCCGCTGGTTGTGCTGTTCGTCTTCCAGTTCATCCCACACCGAATCCACTTTGTTCAGTACGGCATAAACACCGGTAGACTCCCGTAACGAGAGATCGCGAATGTGGCGGTTCCAGATGTCCAGGTCGGTCGCGCTGACGCCGGTGGAGGCCGATAACAGCAGTAGGATGGATTGCGCTTCGGGCAGCAGGCTGAATGTCAGTTCCGGTTCGCAGCCCAGGGCGTTCAGGCCAGGAGTGTCAATGATGGTGAGCCCCTGGCGCAATAAGGGATGATCAAAGCTGATCATGGCGTGGCGCCAGGCCGGGATCATTACTTTTTCAGGGTCATCCGGTGACGTTTCCAACAGCTCGGTCTGAAAACCCATGGCAGCGGCGTCCTGCGGACGTACCGGTTTTTGATGAGCCACTTCAGCGAAGGCTTTTTTCATGGTTTTGGGGTCGTTTTGATCCAACGGCACGAAGACCCATTTGTCGGGGATTTTGCGAAAACTGGCCAGGCTTGACCCCACCATGCGGGTTTCAATAGGCAGCAAACGGATGTAGCTGCTGCCGGCACGATGGTCGTACAGCAATTCAGTGGGGCACATGGTGGTGCGCCCGGCACCGGAAGGCAAGATACGGGTGCCGTATTGGCTGAAGAAAAGTGCGTTGATGAGTTCGGTTTTACCGCGGGAGAATTCGCCTACAAACGCTATGGTTATTTTGTCTTCCTTGAGGGTTTGCAGTGCCTGTTCCAGCTTCGTTTCCAGTTCGGGATTTTGCACATTATGGTCCACCAGCCAGCCACGATACCGGGTCAGCTCGCGGTGGATTTCCTGCCGCCACTGAAGATAGGCATCCATCTGACTGGAAAGGCGCGCTGATTCCATAATGGTAAACCGCTCTTAGACCATTGTTAAAAAATCAATAAGATTAGTAGCTTAGCATCAAGGTGAGGTTCGGGCCCGCAAACCGGGGGATGCCTTGAGCACTTAGGGCTTAATAATGTTCAGCTTAGCAGGGATTTTCATCCCCGCTGGTGACAATACCAAACGGTAGCGACGCTACTGTCCACGCTTATGGTATTCCGTTCAGGCCGAATAGCTGCTTGATAAAGATCAAAGCAATCATCACCAGCATGGGGGAGATATCCAAACCGCCCATGGCGGGAATGATCTTGCGTGCCGGTGCCAGAACCGGTTCGGCAATCTGATTCAGAATGTCCACCACCGGGTTGTAGTTGCCGCTGGCAGCGACCACCCAGCTCAAAATAGCCGCTGCAAAAATCACGAACAGGAAAAAATTGATCACGGTACTGGCAATGGACATCAATAACAGGATGAACATTTGCAGCGGGTTGAGCACCGGCAATATATGGAACACATACATATACAGTGCCAGTTTCACAACCACCAGTAGGATAAACAGCACCAGTGATGCCATATCAATGCCACCGACACCGGGCACCACACGGCGTAACGGGTTAAGCAGGGGAGAGGTGGCTTTGACGATAAACTGGGAAATCGGGTTATAAAAGTCCGCCCGCACCAGTTGCAGAATAAATCTGGCCAGTACGATGGACAGGTAAATCATAAACGCGTAGTCAATCAAGAACCTAAAGGCGCCGCTTACATTCATTTCAGGTTGTTCCTTAATCGGGTAATAACTTTATATGTGGGCAAACAGGCTGAGTTCAACCTGCCAGTTCTTTGGAGCGTTGGTAGGCGCCATCAAGAGCTTGTTTGAATATATCCCGCAGTTGCCGTTGTTCCATGATACCAATAGCCCGCTCGGTGGTGCCACCCGGCGAGGTTACCCGGCGTCTCAATTCGGTGGGGTCGACATCGCTGGTAATCGCCATTTGCGCTGAACCCAGAGCGGTCTGCAGGGTCAGTTGTTTTGCCACCTGTTCAGAAAGCCCGAGTTCCTTGCCTGCCGCCACCATCGCTTCCATCACCAGGAAAAAATACGCCGGGCCGCTGCCGGATAGAGCGGTGACCGCATCAATCTGATCTTCGTTATCCACCCACAGTGCCAGCCCCACCGCTGTCATGATGGAGCGCGCCTGTTCCCGCTGCAGTTCACTCACCTGTTGATTGGCAAACAAGCCGGTAGCGCCGGATTCCACCAGGGCCGGGGTATTGGGCATACAGCGTACTATGGGCATACCGGCGCCCAGAATGGCTTCCATTTTACCCAGGGTAATGCCCGCTGCAATGCTGATAATCAGCGGTTTACGTTGCTGCAGTATGGCTTTTACCGGTTCCAGAACCTCGTCCATGACTTGTGGCTTCACCGCCAACACAACGACATCGGCCTTCTGGCACGCATTTACGTTGTCGCGGGTGGTGTTGACTTGGAGTGTGCGTCGCGCTTGTTGTAATTGTTGTTCGTTGATGTCGGACAGCGTGATATTGATCGGGTCGGTGCCCTTGGCAATCAGGCCCCCCGCCAGGCTGCTGGCCATGTTGCCGGCGCCGATAAAAGTGATCTTCATAGTCATGTGTTTCATTCGTACTTATTTAAGGTCAATTGGAAAATAGAATAACGATTCTATGACGGATTTGTTACGTTTTTCTGCCTATCTCCAAATAAAGCCGTGCCGATGCGCACCAGGGTGCTGCCGGCGGCGATAGCCGGTTCCAGATCGGCGGACATGCCCATCGACAGAGTGTCGACCGCGCTGTTTGACCCGCGCAGCTCAGATTTCATGTCAGCCTGCAGTTGCGCCAGACGCTGAAAGGCGCGTTGCTGCTGGGCCGGGTCATTGCCGGCCCGCGGGATGCACATCAACCCTCGTAGGGATAGCCGGGGCAGTCCGGATATCTTGCGCGCCAGAGGTAATAGTTGCTCGGGTGTAACACCGGACTTGGAATCTTCATCGTCGATATTGACTTGCAGGCACACATTCAGCGGCGCTAATCCGGCGGGGCGCTGGTCGCTGAGCCGTTGCGCAATTTTCTCCCGGTCGACACTGTGTACCCAGGCGAAGTTCGCCGCGACGGCGCGGGTTTTGTTGGATTGGAGCGGGCCGATAAAGTGCCACTCGATATCCAGATCCTGCAGTTGTTGCATTTTTTCTTCTGCTTCTTGCCAATAATTCTCCCCGAATTGACGTTGGCCCAGTTGAAACAGGGCGCGGATGGCATCGGCCGGGTGTTTCTTGCTGACCGCTAGCAAGCACGGTTGATCCTGCTTCAGCTGCTGCGCAGTGGTGCTGATGCGTTGGCGGACGGAAAAATAACGCTGTTCTAAATCGATCATGGAATGACCATAAGCTCCGGGGTCGGGGGGAGAATAAAGTATTTGCCGTTGAAGTGTGGTATTTAATCACAAAACTCGTTTAGGTGCGGGTGCTAAAAACGACGCGCGCAGAATGTCTGCTAATCTTGTTGGTAGAGAGTCAACAGTTCACTTAAAGGTACCCCATGGACATTACGGAATTGCTCGCCTTTGGCGTGAAAAACGGCGCGTCGGATTTGCACCTGTCTGCAGGTTTGCCACCGATGATTCGGGTGGACGGCGACGTGCGCCGCATTAATCTGCCCGCGATGGATCATAAAGAGGTACATGGCCTCATTTATGACATCATGAATGATAAGCAACGCAAAGATTTTGAAGAGTTTCTGGAAACGGATTTTTCCTTCGAAGTGCCCGGTGTGGCGCGTTTCCGGGTCAACGCGTTTAACCAGAACCGGGGCGCCGGTGCGGTGTTCCGGACCATCCCGTCGAAAGTGTTATCGATGGAAGACCTGGGGCAAGGTCAGGTATTTAAGAACATTTGTGAGTTTCCTCGCGGATTGGTGCTGGTGACAGGGCCGACCGGTTCCGGTAAATCCACCACTCTGGCGGCGATGCTTGATTACATTAACGAGACTAGATACGAGCACATTCTAACCATTGAAGACCCGATCGAGTTTGTTCACGAATCGAAAAAATGTCTGCTTAACCAACGCGAAGTGCACCGGGATACTCTGGGGTTCGCGGAAGCGTTGCGGTCAGCATTGCGGGAAGACCCGGATATCATTCTGGTGGGTGAAATGCGGGATTTGGAAACCATTCGTTTGGCGTTAACCGCGGCGGAAACCGGCCACCTCGTTTTCGGGACATTGCATACCACGTCAGCGGCAAAAACCATTGACCGGGTTGTGGATGTTTTCCCGGCGGCGGAAAAAGCCATGGTGCGATCGATGTTGTCGGAATCGCTGCAAGCCGTTATTTCGCAGACCTTGCTGAAGAAAACCGGTGGAGGGCGAGTCGCGGCGCACGAAATTATGATCGGCACACCGGCGATCCGGAACCTTATCCGTGAAGACAAAATCGCACAGATGTATTCCGCGATCCAAACCGGCGCATCCCTGGGTATGCAAACCCTGGATCAATGTTTGGGTGACCTGGTGCGTAAAGGGCACGTGAGTATGGAGCTTGCACGAGAGAAAGCGAAGAATCCGGATGGCTTAAAATAACACGTTGGGATAAACCATGGATTTTGAAAACCTATTGAAGCTGATGGTGGAAAAGGGCGGCTCGGATTTATTTATTACGGCGGGTGTTCCGCCTTCAATGAAGGTACACGGCAAAGTCGTACCTGTGACCAAAACCGCGTTGAGCCCGGAGAAAACCCGCGAGACGGTGCTGGGTGTAATGAGTGAAGCCCAGCGTAAAGAATTTATTGAGACCCACGAATGTAATTTCGCGATTTCCGCGCGGGGCATCGGGCGCTTCCGGGTCAGCGCATTTTACCAGCGCAATCTGGTGGGCATGGTATTGCGGCGTATCGAGACTCGTATTCCGACAATCGACGAGCTCAGTCTGCCTTCAACATTGAAAGACCTGGCCATGACGAAGCGCGGCATTGTTATCTTTGTCGGCGCAACCGGCACCGGTAAGTCGACATCATTGGCGTCAATGATCGGTCATCGCAACAGCAATTCGAAAGGTCATATCATCAGTATCGAAGACCCGATCGAATATATTCATCAGCACAAAGGCTGTATCGTCACCCAGCGTGAAGTCGGCCTGGATACCGCCAGTTTTGATGTTGCGTTGAAAAATACGCTACGCCAGGCACCGGACGTGATTATGATCGGCGAGATTCGAACCCGAGAAACAATGGAATATGCGGTGGCGTTCTCGGAAACCGGCCATTTGGTATTGGCTACGCTGCACGCCAACAATGCGAACCAGGCACTCGACCGCATTATTCACTTTTTCCCGGCTGATCGTCACAGCCAGTTGTGGATGGATTTGTCACTCAATCTGCGCGCCATGGTGGCACAGCAATTAATTCCGTCGCCGGATGGCAAAAGCCGTCGTGCGGTCATTGAAGTATTACTGAATACCCCACTAATGGCAGACCATATCCGCAAAGGGGAAGTGCATTTGCTGAAACCGTTAATGGCTAAATCCCGCGAGCTGGGGATGCAGACGTTCGACCAGGCGCTTTATGATTTATACAGCTCGGGTGAAATCACCTATGAAGATGCCCTGGCTCATGCCGATTCACCAAATGATTTGCGGTTAATGATCAAACTCGGTTCTGAATCTGCAGATTCGCTGGATTCGGCCACAAAAGGGCTCAGCCTGCAAGACGATGATGGATTGAAGAAAGGCTGGTAAGTCGGTTTTTACAGAGGAAGTATTATGGAAGCGGACGCTCGTAATGATCGTTTTATGTTGGTTGTGCTGGGGCTGAGTTTTTTTGTCAGTCTGGCACTGGCTGGTTGGTATGACACCTGGATTGAAGCGCTGGTCATCGGTGCGTTGAGCTTGGGGGGTGCGGTCGGTCTTTATCGTATGGCGCCGGGCAGTTTGCTGTCACGCATGGCTATATCAATCGCTCTGGTAATCTTTGTTATCTTACAAATTCACCAGGCGCGCGGTCTGATCGAATTGCACTTTGGTGTATTTGTAGGCTTGGCGTTGCTCTTCACCTATCGTGATTGGCGCCCTTTAGTGTTGGCCGCTGCCCTGGTTGCCATACACCATGTCAGCTTCTTTGCGCTTCAGCAAAATGACGCGGGGGTTTGGGTGTTTGATAATACTCGTATGGGTTGGAATACGGTTTTCATTCATGCCGTTTATGTGGTGGCGGAAACCGGCGCATTAATTTGGTTGGCGCGTCTCAGTCAAGAGGAAGCACGCATCAGCCACGAAATTATTCAGGCATCCGAACTCGTACAGCGGGCCGACAATACCATGGATTTAACGGTGCGCTGTGCCGCGGAAGGCAGCCCTGTTTTGCTTAAATTTAATGCCATGATGGAGCGTTTAGAACAAGTCTTGATGGGCACCAAAATGGTGATGCAGGAGTTGGTTGATGTAATTGCTGTTTCGAAAGCGGCCAACCAAAGTCTGGACGGGTTGGCCCGTAATGAACTGCAGCGTAGCGAGCAGATCGCGGTAGCAATGAACGAACTAGCTCAATCCGTGGAGTCGTTATCGGAAGCATCCCAGCGAACCGCTGGCAGCACTGAGAAGGTGCTCGATAATAATAGTGTGTGTTTGGAGCGGGTGAACGGTACGCGAAATTCAGTACGCGGCTTATCACAATCGTTGGGTGGTGCGGGCAAAAAGATCGCCGCTTTGGCAGAAAACTGTAAGTCCATCAGCGCGGTGGTGGATGTGATTCAGGGGGTTGCCGAGCAAACCAATTTACTGGCGTTGAATGCGGCCATCGAAGCTGCCCGGGCAGGAGAGCAGGGGAGGGGGTTTGCGGTGGTTGCGGATGAGGTGCGGGCATTAGCCTCCAGAACATCCGACTCCACGAAGGAAATTAACAAGTTGATCACCAATGTCCAGACCGGTAGCCAGAACGCGGTGGAGGCGATGGAGGATTGCCAGAATCAAGTATTGGAAACAGAACGTCACAGTGATGAAATTGTAGAATTGCTGACGACGATGAGTAACGAGCTGCAGAATTCCTGTCTGATGATCCAGCAAATTGCGGCCGCTGTAGACGAGCAGACAAGCGTGAGCCATGAAGTCTCGGCTAATGCGAGCGGTATCCAGCAATCATCTGGCGATATGTCCCACAATGCGGGCAATGGCTTGCAGGCCATCGTAGGAGCAGAAAAACTGGTCGCTGATGTGGCCGACAAATTGAATGCATTCCGGGTCAGCTAAGCCGATTGCTTTTTTTGCTGCCTGGGTGGTGTTGGTCGCGATTGCCTACGGGTATTTCTTTTTAATGCCACAGCAATGGTTCGATAGCAGTCTGCAGCAACCGCCGGTTTTGTCGGGACAAGATCAGCAGGAAGGCTTGCGACAGCTCTTACAAAAACAGTTTCCTCAACTGACCCAGGGTAAACCCTGGTTTGTCAGAATGAAGCAATCCGGTTGCCAGTGCGAACGATTTGTTGAGCGTTATCACCGCAGTTTTAGTGAGCTTTCCAAAGCAGATGCACTGCAGGTTGCGACGCTGGAACTTTCCGGCGATGAATTAAACGCAGAACAAAAAAATCTATTGCAAAAACTGGTTCCTGCCACACCCGCTGTGGTTCTTTTTGATAGTGCAGGCGCATTGTCCTATTTCGGACCTTACCACCAGGACGGTGTCTGCAACTCAGAGAACAGTTTTCTGGAGCCGGTGCTGGATGCGATCAAGCAAGGGCGCCGATTGTCCGTTCTTAATACCCTGGTGTACGGGTGCTTTTGTTCCACTCAGACCACGACGACGGCGAACGGCTAGTCCGATCCGCAGTCGCGAAAGCTAATAGCGCCGTCCTTGACTGTTAATTTAACGCGCCCGTTCAGGGTGCTGCCGAGGAAAGGCGAGTTCTTACCCTGGGATACGATGCTGTGTGGCGTCAGGGTCCATTGTTCCTCCGGGTCAAACACGCAAATATTGGCGTTGCTGCCAATGCTCAAATGTCCTGTATCCACGCCGATCAGCCGCGCCGGATTCATGGAAATCCGCTGTACCCATTCCGATTCAGTCAGAATGCCGTTTTTTACCAATTTATAGCTAAGCGGTAGGAAGCTTGAAAACCCCGAGATGCCCGTGGCAGTGGTAGGAAAGGGTTCCAGTTTGGCAGCGGCTTCGTGGGGTTGGTGATCGGAGCACAATACAGAAATGACACCGGCTTTGACGCCGTCGATTAAACCCTGGCGGTCGGCTTTGCTGCGTAGTGGCGGGTTGACATGGTACTGGCTGTTAAAGCCATTGATCATTTCATCGTAAAGGTAGAGTTGGTGCAGCGCCACGTCGGCGGTCACCGGTAGTCCTTTGCTTTGTGCTGCAGCAATCAGGTCAACGCTTCGTGCACAGGAAATTTGTCCGAAATGGGCCGTGACACCGGTGTGTTCCACCAACAGTAAATCCCGGCAAAGGGCGATGGTTTCGGCGCATTCGGGAATCGTCGGCAGGCCTAATCGTGTTGCCGTAGCACTGGAATGCACGCCGCCGGATGGGCTAATGGATTGATCTTCACTTTGGAAAAAAACAATCAGATCAAAAGTGCTGGCGTATTCCAGGCAACGCAACAACACCTGTGTATCCTTCACTGGATAGCGCAATTGTGAAACACCGATACAACCGGCTTCGCGCAGGGAATGCATTTCGGAAAGTTGCTGGCCTTCCAGCCCTTTCGTCAGCGCCCCGATGGGCAGCACGTTGGTATAACCGGATTGGTGGGCGCGTTCCTGTATCAGCGAAGCAACGGCACGGGTATCAATGGCCGGATTCGTATCCGGAGGGCAGCATAAATGCGTGATGCCGGCTGCCGCCGCCGCGAGGGTTTCGCTATAGATGGAACCTTTCTGGCTTTGTCCCGGCTCCCGAATCCGGGCACATAAGTCCACTGCTCCCGGGATCACCAGTTGGCCTCGTGCGTCCAGTTCAAGATCGGCTTTGAAACCCTGCGGTGCGCTATCGATACCTGCTATAACCCCATCCGCAATATAAATATCCGCCACTTTATCCAATATCTGATGCGGATCTATTACCCGGCCGCCTTTGATAACAATGCGTTGTTTGAAGTGGGGGTGGGCAGACTCCGTCATTGGTTCTCTTCTCGGTTTGGATCTTGGGACTGGTTCGCTAAATTATAAGCTTCGGTCTGACCGCTCATGGCCATAGACAGCACTGCCATTCTAACGGCAATACCGTAGTTGACCTGTTGTAGTATGACGGAGCGCGGACTGTCGGCTACCGCCGATTCAATCTCGACGCCGCGATTAATCGGGCCCGGATGCATAACAATCGCATCGGGTCTGGCAAAGGCCAGTTTTTCCTGAGTCAAACCGTATAAACGGTAGAATTCTGATTCACTGGGCAGCAGTGCAGACTGCATGCGTTCCTTTTGCAGGCGCAGCATAATAACCACATCCACATCTTTCAGGCCTTTGGCCATATCGTAGTAAATCTTAGCGCCCATGTTTTCAAAGTCAGCGGGGATCAGGGTTTTTGGTCCAATCACCCGGACTTCGCCTACGTTTAGTCCACGCAGGGCATGAATTTGTGAACGGGCCACCCGCGAGTGCAGTACATCGCCAACAATAGCCACGTTAAGCTGGCTAAAGTCGCCTTTGTGGCGGCGGATGGTGTACATATCGAGCATCGCTTGGGTGGGATGCGCATGGCGCCCGTCACCGGCATTAATCACGGCAACATTCGGGCAGACAAATTCCGCGATAAAGTGAGGCGCGCCACTGGCCTGATGCCGTACCACAAACATGTCGCTGTCCATGGCTTCGAGATTCCACAACATATCCATCAGGGATTCCCCTTTGGAGGTGGCAGAGGTGCTTATATCGATATTGAGAACGTCCGCTGAAAGGCGCTTGGCTGCCAGTTCAAAGGTGGTGCGGGTACGGGTGCTGGCTTCAAAGAATAGGTTCACCACGGTTTTGCCGCGCAGCAAAGGCACTTTTTTTACAGCCTGTTTGCCGACACTGACAAAGGATTCCGCTGTGTCCAGAATTTCGGTAAGCAGTTCGGTGCTCAAACCTTCAGTCGTGAGAAAATGTTGCAATTGACCTTGTTGGTTCAGCTGCAATTTATGGGGTGGTGTATTTACATTCATGCTTTGGGTTCGAGTAACGTTAACGTCAGGGGCTCGGGGCCGCCCAATTTTATCCTTTGTTCGGGTGCTAAATCCATGCTTATTCCCACAACATCCGGCTGAAAAGGCAATTCGCGGCGCGGCAAATCCACCAGGGTAACCAATGACACGGCGGCAGGGCGCCCGTAATCGAACAGTTCGTTGAGCGCCGCACGAATTGTACGCCCGCTCATAATGACGTCGTCCACCAGTATTATATGCTGGTCTTCGACATGAAAGGGCAGGTTGGAAGGTTTCACCTGGGGGTGCAGGCCTTTGCCCTGAAAATCATCCCGATAGAACGAGATGTCCATGAGGCCCAGGGGTTGCTGCAAATCGAGTGCTTTGTGTAAATACTCCGCCAGCCAGGCGCCACCGGTATGGATGCCGATCATGGCAGGCTGTTCCGCTAGGCGGCTGATGATTTTATCTTGAATGTCCTGCGCCATCTTATTCAGCAGGGGCGCCACTTCGGGTATGTTCATTGGCTTCACTTCCTTAATGCGAACGGTTAGCGAGCGTAGGCCAGCGTTCTGCAAACCAGGATTGCAGGATCAGGCTGGCGGCCACGCTGTCAACCAAGGCGGTTTTACTGCTGCGGCCAGCGCTGCGTTTATGGTGAATCTGGCTTTTCTCTCGGGCTTCGAAAGAGGTCAGGCGTTCGTCCATTTCATGCCAGGGTTTGCCGAAACGGCCATGTAATCGTTGTCCGAACTTGCGCGCACGCAGGGTCAGGTCAAATTCACTGCCGTCCATATTCACCGGTACGCCCACGACGAATATCTGCGGCTGCCATTCATCAATCAGGCTGGCCACCTGGTTCCAGTCCGGCTGACCCTCGCGAGCGCTTAGCTCGGTGAGGGGCGTGGCGGTTTGGGTCAGGCTTTGACCCACGGCCACGCCGATTTTTTGGGTGCCGAAATCAAACGCCAGAACGGTGATGGTTACAGGTGGACTGTGATCGGCTGCAGTCATGATCAGAGGATGACTTATGCGTGGCCGATCTGGTTGGTCATTAAGGCCAGATCGACCCCTAATAACTTTGCCGCAGCCTGCCAGCGTTGTTCGCAGGGGGTGGAAAATATAATGTCAGGGTCGGCCTTGACGCTCAACCAGGCGTTCTGCGCCATTTCTTCGTCCAGTTGTCCTGCGCTCCAGCCTGCGTAGCCCAGTGCAATCAGGTTTTCCCGGGGGCCCTGATTATTGGCGATCGCTTGCAGAATATCTTTCGAGCTGGTCAGGCAGATATCGCCTTGCAGTCGCTGACTGCTCTCCCATTGATCGGCTTCAAAGCGATGCAGGACAAACCCGCGTTCCATTTGGACCGGGCCGCCGCACATCACCGGTACATCGTCATAGCTTTGATCGTATTCATCAATTTTCAGATGGGACAGGATATCGCCCACCATTAGATCCATTGGCCGGTTCACTACGATACCCATCGCGCCCTCATCATTATGTTCACAAATATAAGTGATGGAATGCGCGAAGTTAGGGTCGCTCATGGTCGGCATGGCGATCAGAAAGTGGTTTTTAAAACAGGTAGGGCGTAGGTCAGTCATGGTTAAAGTATTGAGCCTTAGACGATGGGGTTCAAGTGATTTTTGGAATGCTTGCCTCAACCCGGTCGATGCCCCCTATTTGCGCAGTCTTAATAGGACGATAGATAGTCTCCTTTTTCGAAGCGCCAGGTACGGATTATCTCCAATATGTCTGTATCTTGCTTGATTTCCGGCGGAAAAGCGGAGAACGGGGAAGCCAGCTTCACAATTTGCATGGCCGCCTGATCCAGCATGCGATGACCGGAACTTTTGAGAATTTTCATCTCTCTCAGGCTGCCGTCCGAATTAATGGAGACTAATAGTCGTAATTGTCCGTAGAGTTTTCGTTTGCGCGCTTCAGAGGGGTAATTCATGTTACCAATACGCTCGATCTTAAGGCGCCATGCATCCAGGTAGGCGGCATCGCGGGCCTCTACTGCGCTGGCCGACGTCAGTACACGCTTTTTTGGGCGCTTGGCGTAAGCCTGACGTTTCTCTTCGAGTGCAGCTTCGTAACTGGCCATTTCGATCTGTCGATTTAGGTTGGCCAGCATCTCTTCTTTCGAAACGGTGACTTTCTTATCTTCTTCGCTGGTGGACGTGTCGATCGTTTTCTGATCGCTCTGTCCGGTCGTGCTAAGTTGCGTTTCCGTTTTCGGTTTCACTTCTTTTTGGGTGGCTTGCTGAGGAATCGGCTTGATTTTGCGAATCACCGCGTCATCAAAATCCGCCAGCTGATCGGTTGTGGGCTTGAGTTTTTCTTCCTCCGTGCCGCTGCCTTCCTGATTGGCCTGGGCAATAAAATCAGCGTCTTCCGGAGCTTCGGAGGCTTTGTGTTTAGCCAGAATAACCTCCAGGGACGCCGGCGCATGACGGGGTTCGGGAAAACCGAAGCCGACACCCAGCAACACCACCAGGTGCAATGTGAGCGCCAGAAACAGCGTAAAGGTAAACCGGTCTGTTGCGGTAATCGAAGGACGTTCGGCGACTGCAGCCATAAGCTTTCTATTTAATTTCTTTCTTTTAATTTAAGTTCAACGGCATCTAATAATAGACCGGCGATGTTGATCCCTGCTCCCGCATCAATCTCGCGGATACAAGTGGGGCTGGTAACATTAATTTCAGTAAGGTAATCACCAATGACATCCAGACCGACGAAGATTAACCCTTTTTCTATCAGTGTGTCGCGCACCTGCGCGCAAATCCGGTGATCGTTTTCAGATAAAGGTTGTACCACGCCGGAGCCACCTGCTGCCAGATTGCCACGCACTTCGCCTTGTGCAGGGATGCGTGCAAGGCAATGGGAAACCGGTGTGCCATTAATAACCAGGATGCGTTTATCCCCTTTGCTGATTTCGGGGATGTAGCGTTGAGCCATGGCCGGAGTGCGGCCGTGATGAGTGAGGGTTTCGATAATGACGCTCAAATTGCCGTCCTGGTTACCGGTGCGAAATATGGATGCGCCGCCCATGCCGTCCAGGGGTTTAAGAATAATATCCTGATGCTCGCTGGCAAAAGCCCGCAATTTGAATTTGTCTGCGCTCACCAAAGTGGGGGTGCATAGGTCAGGAAAGCGGGTCGCAAATACCTTTTCATTGCAGTCTCGCAGGCTTTGTGGATGGTTCACGATCAGTACGCCGTCGGCACGGGCTTGATCCAGTACGTAAGTGGTGTAAATGAAGTTCATATCGAACGGCGGGTCTTTCCGCATCAGGATCGTGTCCAGTTCGCAAAGGGCAGCGTCGTCACTTTCTGCAAACTCATACCAGTGGTTCGGGTCTTTTTTAGGGTGTAGACGGGTCATTTTGGCCCGCGCTTGTCCTTGTTCGATGTACAAATCTGTCTGTAACATGTAAAAAATTTGCCAATTACGCGAATCTGCCTCCCACAACATGGCGAGAGTGCTATCCTTTTTGTAAGTGACAGATTGGATGGGGTCCATCACCACCCCGATTTTGATAGCCATGTTAAATTTGATCCATTTTCTGTTTGGGGTTTTGAGCCGAAAACTGCATATAGATTACACCGGAACTGTCTATCTGGTTATAAATATCGTTATTTAAATAATGGTTATAAAAAACGCTTAAACCACAGTAGTTTATAGATTGAATATAGAAACTGTGATAAAAATCATGCTGCGTCGCACTTAGGGTGGATTTTATCGCAGTTTGAGTTTGCGAACTGCCTATAACGATATTATAACTATAATAAGATTGCTGACTTATCGCTGTTTTAAAATACAAAGGCAATGTCGATGGAAGATAATTTTGAGAACCTGAAAGTGATGGTAATTGACGATAGCAAAACCATTCGTCGAACCGCGGAAACATTGTTAAAAAAAGCCGGATGCACCGTAATTACTGCCACTGATGGCTTCGACGCATTGTCAAAAATTGCTGATTCACAGCCTAGCATTATCTTCGTTGATATTATGATGCCGCGCCTGGATGGCTATCAGACTTGTGCGTTGATAAAGAATAACAGTGCATTCAAATCGACTCCTGTAATTATGTTGTCCAGTAAAGATGGCCTGTTCGATAAGGCTAAAGGGCGCATAGTGGGGTCTGATCAGTACCTGACCAAACCATTCAGCAAAGAAGAATTACTTGGGGCCATCCGCGAGCACGTTGCGGCTGCCTGAAAAGCGGACCCCCCTTAAATGTTTGACCACGGAGGAGCTATGCCTCGCGTTTTAATCGTTGATGATTCACCGACCGAGACCTACAAATTTAAAGAAACCCTGGAAAAGCACGGGTTTGAAATAATTACTGCTGATAACGGGGCCGACGGTGTGGCGGTTGCCCGTCAAGAGCAGCCGGATGTAGTGTTAATGGATGTCGTTATGCCGGGGCTGAACGGTTTTCAGGCAACCCGTCAATTGAGTAAGGGCGACGATACCAAGCACATTCCGGTGATTATCGTAACCACAAAAGATCAGGAAACCGATAAAGTTTGGGGGCGGCGCCAGGGTGCAACCGATTATCTGACCAAGCCCGTGGATGAAAAGGTATTGATCGATACTATCAACCGAGCAATGAGCGGAAGCTGACCCAAATTATGTCTGAGGTTTCAACAGCCTATCGAAAGCTCATTGAAATATCTGAGCGCAGCCGACAATTTGCCAAGGGCCTGCCTGAGCAACAGCAAGCGCGAGCGATCTGGAGCGGAGTCGGTTTTACCCTGAACCAACGTCGTTATGTGGCGCCCATGGATGAAGTCTCGGAAATTCTTACTGTACCTCGTTATACACAGGTGCCCGGCGTTAAAACCTGGGTCAAGGGAATTGCTAACGTCCGGGGCCGATTGATGCCGGTGATGGATTTGATGGCGTTCTTGGAAAACCCCTCGCAGTTACAGCTCAAGCGCCGCCGATTGCTGGCGTTGGAGCGCGGGGAATTGTATAGCGGGTTGGTTGTGGATGAAGTGCTCGGTATGCAGCACATAGCCCAGGATGAATATACCCAACAGGTACCGGCAGAGTACGCAGATACCCTGCCTTATCTGAAGGGGGGCTTTGAAACCGAAAAAGGTTTCTGGGCCTGGTTTAGTTTATATGAGCTGGCGCGTGATCCGCGTTTTCTCAATGTGGCCTCTTAATCCAGAGTTCAGTCTGTAGTCTGTTTTGGGGCCCACAATATTCACGTGATCCGAAATCGGGTTGCTGAATCGGGGTAGGAATTGCAGAAGTTTTACCTACACCAACCGTGAACAGAAATGTTCAATACTTAAACGATAAGGCATCTCTCAGAATTTGTTCTTTAATTAAGAATTGAAAGTTGAATCGAGTAGCGCCTTTTGGGATTGTTCACCTGCAGGGCATCGCTAAAAGCAGAGGTTTTTAAAATGTCCTATAACACGTGTTCAAAAAACAATAATTGTGCACAAAACGGCCAGGAGTCCGCCTATGTCGTCTAGCACTGGAAAGCTGGAAACGAGTAAATCCACGAATTTGGTACCAGTCTATATTGTCGGATTGGTTGTAGCCATCGTCCTCATGTTGATGAACTTTTACTATGTAGCCAACCATAGTGAGCAATCAGCGAAATACGTAACCAAAGCGACAGAGCTGCGGGTATTGTCCCAGCGGATCGCGAAGAACGCTCTGGAAGCCGCTGCCGGTAACGCCGATGCGTTCGCCTTCCTGGATCAGGCCCGGGTAGAATTCGGTCTGGAATGGGATGCGATTAAAAGCGGATCTCCGGATGAAGGGTTGAATGCCGACTCTATCTTCGTTTCTACCGCCTCGGTGGAAATGGGGGACGTAGAGAAAGTCTGGAAGCAGGTATCCGAAAGCTCCGATGTGATTCTGGAAGGTCGCCAGACGGTGATCAACCTGCACGATGTGGCCCGCGCGCTGAACGATAATATTCCCGTGTTGCAGGAAGAATATGACCTCGTTGTACAGACACTGGTGGACAGTAGAGCGCCGGCTGATCAGGTCGCAGTTGCGCAGCGTCAATCTTTGTTGGCAGAACGGATCGTGCGATCGGTTAACAAAGTATTGGAAGGCGGCGAAGACGCGGTTATGGCGGCTGACAGCTTCGGGCAGGATACGCAGCGTTTCGGCCGGGTATTACAGGGTATGCTGGAAGGGGACAAGTCACTGGGGGTTACCCGGGTACGTGACTCCGCGGCACAGGAATCCCTGAATGAAATTTCTGATTTGTTCGCCGGCGTCAACGAAAGCGTTGACGAAATTCTGGAAAGCTCGCCGGAATTATTCCAGGTGCGGGCTGCAGCCAACGGCATCTTTAAGGATTCCCAAACGCTGTTGACTGAAACCGGCGCTTTGGCGCGATCGTTTGAAGCAACGCCGATAGCCGGCTTCTGGTCTGCTATATTCGGTGCCATATTCGGCATAGCAACTTTATTCTTCCTGATCATGATCTTCGTTTCCTTTATGGCTCAATCCCGGGGCCGGTTGGCGGAGGAAGAGCAGCGTCGTGAAGAAAAAGAAATGCAGAACCAGCACAACCAGGAAGCGATCCTGCGATTGCTTGACGAGCTGGGCGATCTGGCCGATGGTGACTTAACCATACAAACGACGGTAACCGAGGATTTCACCGGTGCCATCGCTGACTCCATCAACTTCACCATTGACCAATTGCGCTCACTGGTATCCACCATCAACGAAACCGCGGTACAGGTATCGGCAGCAGCCCAGGAAACCCAGGCTACGGCGATGCATCTGGCGGAAGCGTCTGAGCACCAGGCCCAGGAAATTGCCGGGGCTTCGGCAGCAATCAACGAAATGGCGGTGTCCATCGACCAGGTGTCGGCGAACGCGGCTGAATCAGCGGCGGTTGCGGAGCGGTCGGTATCGATCGCCAACAAAGGTGCTGAAGTGGTACAAAACACCATCCACGGGATGGACACGATTCGTGAACAGATTCAGGAAACGTCCAAACGGATTAAACGTCTGGGTGAATCCTCGCAGGAGATCGGCGATATCGTATCGTTGATCAACGACATTGCCGACCAAACCAACATCCTGGCATTGAACGCTGCGATCCAGGCCTCTATGGCAGGTGAAGCAGGTCGAGGCTTTGCGGTGGTAGCGGATGAGGTTCAACGACTGGCAGAACGGGCATCGGCGGCAACCAAGCAGATTGAAGCACTGGTTAAAACCATCCAGACCGATACCAACGAAGCGGTAATTTCGATGGAACAAACCACCTCTGAGGTGGTACGGGGTGCTCGCCTGGCGCAAGACGCGGGTGTTGCACTGGAAGAGATCGAGAACGTATCCAGTAACCTGGCGGACTTGATCCAAAACATATCCAACGCAGCACGACAGCAAGCAGCCTCTGCGGGCCATATTTCCAATACGATGAATGTTATCCAGGAAATCACCTCGCAAACCTCTGCAGGTACCACCGCGACAGCGACGTCTATCGGAAACTTGGCGGAACTGGCGGTACAAATGCGGAATTCGGTTGCCGGCTTCAAGCTGCCTGAGACCGGAATGTAAAACACCTATGGATTTGGCCGGCCGTATTTGTCGGTCAAATCCGGTTTAGGGTGTCGAGGTCGGGAGCAATGTCAGTGCCAGCAGAACAGTGGAGCTTTTACGGGAAATCCGAACTCAACGACGAGCAATTTAACCGTTGGCGCGCGCTGCTTGAAGATCGCACCGGCATGCAGCTTTCCTTCGAACGTAAATCATTTCTCGAAACCAGTCTCAACATCCGTATGCGCGAAATTGGCTGCGCTGACTACGATATCTACTACGATAAATTAATGTCTGGCTTATCAGGGGAGGTCGAATGGGCAACCCTGGTGGACCGCTTAACCGTTCAGGAAACCAGTTTTTTCAGGCATCCGGGTTCTTATGAGTTAGTGGTGGATTATTGCCGCAAGCTCTATGAGGACGAAGGTCGTAAAGATATCGAGTTGTGGAGCGTAGGCTGTGCGACGGGAGAGGAAGCTTATTCCCTGGCGATGGTGTTGGATGAACTGGTGTCTGAGCAGAGCCGTAAATGTTACTACGGCATAACCGCAACCGACATCAGTTTACCGGCGCTGGCCAAAGCGCGGGACGGAGTTTACGCCGCACGCAGATTGGAGCGGTTGGACAAGCATTACGTCGATCAATATTTTGAAACAGCGGAGCCCGGCCGCAGTCGTGTCATCAAGCGATTGAAAGAACGGGTTTGTTTTGCGCGAATTAACGTACTGGATTTACGCGCCGCCCCCATGCAGAACGTGGATGTGGTGTTTTGTCAGAACTTACTGATTTATTTTCAGAGTTGGCGCAAAAAAGACATAGTGACACAGTTGGCTGACCGGTTAGTACCCGGTGGCATTATGGTGTTGGGTGTGGGCGAAGTGATTGATTGGAAACGCCCGGACTTGGAACGCATTCAGTTCAAAGACACCCTCGCGTATAGAAAACGCAACCAACTATAACCAGAGCCAGGAGCAGACATGGCTGATCAACACGATTATCAAGCGCTGGAATGGGTCAAAGGTGAAATCGAAGAAACCCTGAAACAGGCGCAACAATCGTTAGAAGCGTTTGAAGAGAATCCAGACGACTCCTCGCGCATGCGTTTTTGTCTCGCTCACCTGCATCAGGTGACGGGTACGCTGCAAATGGTGGAGTTCTACGGTGCTGCCTTAGTTGCCGAAGAAATGGAAAATCTGGCGATTGCGCTGATCAACGAACAGGTGCAACGAATTGAAGACGCGCAAGAAGTGTTAATGCGGGCCATTCTTCAATTGCCGGAATATCTGGAACGCATCAAGGATGGCCAGCGGGACATGCCGGTTCTGGTTCTGCCGCTACTGAATGATCTGCGCGCGGCGCGTGGCGAACACCTATTATCCGAAACAGTATTGTTCAAACCGGATCTGCAGGCCGGGGGTGAAGCCGCTCCGAAAGAAACCGTCTCACAAGAGGCATTGGCGCAGTTACCCGAGTTATTGAAAAAAATTCGTCAACTCTACCAGTTCGCTCTGGTGGGTCTGATTCGTAATCAGGATATGCCGACTAATCTGGGCTATATGGCCAAATCCCTGGCTAAACTGGAGCAGCTTTATAGCAATACGCCAATGGGCCAGTTGTGGTGGGTTTCCGCAGCATTGGTTGAAGGGGTGTCGCGGAATTATATTGAACTGGGAACCTCGGTAAAAATGCTGTTTGGTCAGCTCGACCGCCAGCTCAAAAATAGTATCGATACCGGGGCAAAAGTGGGTGAACCGGTACCCACCGATCTGTTAAAGAATCTGCTGTTTTATGTGGCCGGAAGTGAAGGTGAAACCGCCCGTATCGGACGTGTAAAAGAAGCCTTCCGTTTGGATAGTGCGCTGCCGTCGGAAGTATTACTGGATGGCGAACAGCGTAGTTTATCCGGGCCGGGTAAATCGACCATTGCGTCTGTTGTCACAGTTCTGCTGGAAGAGCTGGGTGGCATTAAAGAAACCCTGGATCTATTTATGCGGGGCGACGCCTACAATACTCAGGAATTGCGGACTGTCATCCCGGCCCTAAAGCAGGTGTCAGATACCCTGGCGGTGCTGGGTGTGGGAAATCCGCGTCGGGTTATTGCGGAGCAAATCGATACCATCGGCCGCATGATAGAAAGCCAGGAGGCGCCGGACGACAATGAGCTGATGGATATAGCTGGCGCATTGTTGTATGTGGAAGCGACATTGCAGGGGATGGCGCATGATCCTTCTGCTGCGATCAATGATGATGAAGAAACGGATGGACAATATGTCTCACCGGAGCAGATCAGCAAAGCCCGCTCTGCGGTTATAGAAGAATCCAGGGCCGGGCTGGAAAACGCGAAAGACGCCATTTCTGAATACATCAGCTCTGATTTTGATAGTAACTCATTGCAGGCTGTACCGGATATTCTGCACAGCGTCCGCGGCGGACTGCTGATGGTGCCGCTGAGCCATCCAGCGGCATTATTGCAAAGTTGTATTCTTTTTATCAGTGAGCGTTTGATTGATGCCAATGAACGACCGCACTGGAAGCAGTTGGATACGTTGGCTGATGCGATCACCAGCGTGGAATATTATCTGGAACGCCTGGGCGACCGCTTTCCTGGCGATGAGGATATCCTGGCTATCGCGGAAGACGCGGTAGCTAATCTGGGTTATCCCGCAGAACGCATTGATTCTGAAGAGCTGGCTGCCTTGCAGGGTGATTCAGGATCGGAGAGTCACTATCTTGAATCGGGAGCAGAGTCAGAGCAATTTGACCTGCAAACTCCGGCATCCGTCGGCGCTTCTGAAACGGAAACAGCAGAGTTGGAAGAAGAGCTGCAATTCGATTTGGTGGATGGTGAAGAAGATGAATTCATTCAGATTGATTTTAGTGAAGACGAAATAGCGGAAGCGCCATCCGAGCCAGAGCCGGAAGAAGAAGATGATCTGATCGATGAGGAAGTCATCGAAATTTTCATTGAAGAGGCGGGCGAAGTTCTGGAAACCATTAATGAATATTTGCCCCAGTGGATTTCAGATTACGATAACGAAGAAGCGCTAAAAGAATTACGCCGTGCCTACCATACATTGAAAGGCAGTGGCCGTATGGTCGGTGCCACCGTGGTGGGCGAGCTAGCCTGGTCAGTTGAGAATATGCTGAACCGCGTGCTGGACAAGAATATTGAAACGACAACGGAAGTAACCGGAATAGTGGAGCGGGTCACAGAAGTGATCCCACAGTTGGTGAAGGCGTTTGAAGACCGGGTTAAACCCGATATCGATGTAGACCCTTTGGCGGCGGTAGCGGATGCCCTGGCAAAAGGCGAAACACCACCGTCGTTGCCGGCTGATCTTCGCCTGGATGCTGCAGCTCCCGCTCCAGAAGAAGCTCCACCGGTGGTTGAGGAGATCCCGGAAGCGGAAGCAGAATCACTGGCACCTGAAACACCCGGGTCCGAAGAACCGGAATCGGAAATCGATTCCGTACTCGTGGACATTTTCAGCCAGGAAGCTTCTTCTCATCTAGAAACGCTGAAGACCTATCTGAATAATGAGCCGGCCCAAATACTCAGCGACGACATGTTACGGGCACTGCATACGTTAAAAGGCAGTGCGCATATGGCCGGTATACAGCCCATTGCAGATTTGGCAGCGCCTACGGAACGCTTTTATAAAGAATGTCATTTGCAGGGTGTACCCGCCGACGACAATATCAAATTGATGTTGGGTGATTTCGTACAGTTAATCGAGCAAGGGCTGGAAGATTTAATGTCCCACCCTGCTGCACCGATCATCGGTAGTGAGGAATACCTGACCCGTCTTAATGAGATGCGTGAAGATAAGCTCAAGCATGCTCACGATATTGATTCGGCCGAGTCCGGTAAACCGGATCCGCAGCTGGTCAGTGTATTCCTGGCCGAAGCAATGGATCTGATAATGGATGCGGGCGATGAGCTGCGCAGCTGGGAGAACGACCCGGTTCCGGGTGAAAAGCTGGATCAGTTGCGGCAGGAATTACGCATTCTTGCCCGCAGTGCGACCGCAGCTCAGTTGAATGAGGTGGTGGGATTAAGCATGACATTGGAAGAGCTGTATGAAGCCGCTTCCAATGGTATGGTCACTCCCGACGACTCGTTCTTCAGAGCCGCCCATGATGCTCATGAAGAATTAGTGACGATGATGGACTTTATCGCCGCCGGACAGCCCGCTAATCCGGCTGACGAGACCATTGCGCGGCTGCAAAGTTTGATGGATCAGGCTCCGCAGATGAGTGAGCAGCTGGATACCGCGCATCAGCAAATGAATGCAGCAGAAGCCAGCGAAACCGACGCGCCTCAGCCGGACGCCTTCACTATTGAATCACTAGCGGATCAGGAACAAGTTCTGGAAGCCGAGCCCGACGCCGAAGCAGATAGTTTCGCCGTTGATGCTTTTGATACTGCTGCTAGCGCACACGAAGCCGATGAAGCTGAAGACCCGTTAAAGACATTTTCTTTAACGGAGGATAATGCCGACCTGGCGTCCCAACAAGAGCCGATCGTTGACGATAGCGAAGCCACCGGTTTTGAGCTTGACATCGATGACGCCGATTTGGTGGTGGAGGGCGATCAGCACGATGCTCCACCGGAGCTGCAAACCGAAGAGTTTGTTATCAGCCATGAAGACGACGTTGAAGAACCTGCTAGCTTCAACTTTGAAGAAATTGATCAATTGGAAGAAGAGCCCGCTCAGCCGGAAGTAGTCGTGAGTGACGAGGTATCCGGTGATTATGATCCGGAGCTGGTCGAGATCTTTCTGGAAGAGGCGTCGGAAATTCTCGATACCACAGCAGAGCAACTGCAATCCTGGATCGAGACACCGGATGACCTGGATATTGTGGCGGGTCTACAACGCAATCTGCACACCCTGAAAGGGGGTGCGCGAATGTCCGACATGAAAGAAATGGGTGATCTGGGTCATCACCTGGAAAATCTATACGAAGGCTTGTGCATGAAAAACTTCACCGCCACACCGGTGTTGTTTGATCTGTTGCACCAATGCCACGATCGGCTAGCCGTCATGTTCGAATCCATTCAGAGTGGACAGCAGGCGGCACCGGCAGACGACCTGATCGGCAAGATTGACGACTTTACCCATGGCCGCCTGAAAACCATGGCGGCTGAACCTGCGCCTGAGCCGGAAAAATTAACGGTTAATCTGCAGGGGTCTGCATTCGCCACCCCGGCTGAGCAGGATACCAGTGCGTTGTCTGCATTGGGGGGTAATGGTGAAGAGCTGGATACCGAAATTCTCGAGATCTTTATTGAGGAAGCGGAAGAACTCACTGAAGGGATCGATAATACGATTAACGCCTGGCTGGCTGATCGCGATAACCAGGCACACCTAGATGAAATGAAGCGGTTGCTGCACACTCTGAAAGGCGGTGCTCGCTTAGCCGGTTTGGTTCAGATCGGGAATATGAGCCATAACTTCGAAAGCTTTTTGATTCAAAGCGAAACCGATCGGGTGGCACTGGATGACGCCTTCTTCAGTAAAGTTCAATCCGAGCACGACCGTTTGTTCCAGCAAATGGAGCATTTGAGCCAGCATGGTAGTGAACTTATCCTTTCTGCCGGCGAAGCAGAGAGCGCCGAGTTCGAGTTTACGCTGGATGAAGATATTGATTCGGCTGTGGCCCGAGCGCAGCAACCGGAGTCCGCTGCCGAACCCGAAACGTTGGCTCCGTTGCAAGTGAACGTTGCCAAATCCGATGTATTCCCGGCCTCAGCGTTCCATGCGGAAGAAGTTAAACGCGCCAGCGGTGAAAGTATCAAAGTGCCGTCAGAGCTGATGGAAGGTTTGGTTAATCTGGCCGGTGAAACCTCCATTTTCCGCGGCCGGATTGAACAGGAAATTACCGACTTCAACCACGTTATTGACGAAGTGGGTATGACCATCGAGCGGGCGAAGGAATTGGTGCGACGACTTGATATCGAGACCGAAGCGCAAATTCTGCATCGCTATCAGCAAGCGCAAACCGAAGGCCAGGAGTACGAAGATTTCGATCCCCTGGAAATGGATCGCTATTCCACGCTGAACCAGATTTCACGTTCTCTGGGTGAAACCGTATCGGATATGATCGATCTACGGGATTCCTTAGTCGATCGCACCCGTGACGCAGAAACATTATTGATCCAGCAGGGCCGTATTAATAGTGAGTTGCAGGAAAGCCTGATGCGCACCCGCATGGTTCCGTTCTCCCGGATGGTGCCACGTTTGCGTCGAATCGTGCGCCAGATCGCCGGCGAATTGGGCAAAAAAGCCGAGCTGGAAATCATCGGTGCAGAGGGTGAAATGGATCGGACCGTTTTAGAACGGATGGTGCCACCCCTGGAGCACATGTTGCGTAATGCGGTGGATCACGGTCTGGAAATGCCGGAAGAGCGTGTTGCGAAAAACAAAAAGGAAACCGGCCGTATTACTATTCACCTGGCTCGGGAAGGCGGTGAAGTGGTATTGCGCCTGACCGATGACGGCAAGGGTATCAATCTGGACGGCGTTAAGAATCGGGCGATCGAGCGTGGTTTGATGAAAGCCAGCGCGCCGCTGACCGACAAAGAAATTATGCAGTTTATCTTCAAGCCGGGTTTCAGCACGGCCGAGAAAGTGACGCAAATTTCCGGTCGTGGTGTGGGTATGGATGTGGTACACAGCGAAATTAAGCAGTTGGGCGGTAGTGTAAAACTGCATTCAGCACCCGGTAGCGGTTCGCAATTTACCGTGCGGCTGCCGTTTACGGTTTCGGTGAACCGTGCCTTGATGGTGCGAGTAGGCGAAGATTTGTATGCCATACCTTTGAATAATATCGAAGGTATCGTGCGTGTCAGCCCCTACGAACTGGAAGCGTACTATCAACCGGATGCCCCCAGTTTTGAATACGCAGGCCAGCAATACGGTGTGCGTTATTTGGGACGCTACGTGCATAACACGCCGGTGCCGAATTTGTCCGGTCACACGAAACCTTTGCCGGTGTTGCTGGTGCGTGGTGTGGATCATGCGGTTGCCTTGCAAGTGGATTCTTTGTTGGGTTCACGGGAAGTGGTGGTGAAATCGGTAGGCCCACAATTGGCGGCGGTCAGTGGTATTTCCGGAGCCACCATTCTGGGTGACGGTAGCGTGGTTATCATACTTGATCTGAGCGCCGTGATTCGCGCTGAGCAAGCTCAGATTGGTATAGACGGTGAAGAATTCAGTGCGCCGCTGGCACAGGTGAATGAAACGCCGCTGGCACAGGTGAATGAAACGCCGCTGGTGATGGTAATAGACGATTCGGTTACCGTGCGTAAGGTAACCAGCCGCTTGCTGGAGCGCAACGGATTCGAAGTGGTCACGGCCAAAGACGGTGTTGATGCCATCACTCAGCTACAGGATATTAAGCCGGACGTCATGTTGCTGGATATAGAAATGCCGCGTATGGATGGATTCGAGGTGGCGACACTGGTTCGTCATGATGAGCGTCTGAAAGATACCCCTATTATTATGATTACATCGCGTACCGGTGAAAAACACCGCGACAGGGCGATGAGTATTGGTGTGAATCGTTATCTCGGTAAGCCTTATCAGGAAACCGTATTGCTGGAAACAATAGACGAATTGATAAAACAGGAAGCGTGAATGGGGTCGATCCCGGTGAGCAAAGTCAGGTGAGTAAACGTTAAGTGAGCCACAAGCCAAACCCCCGTATCGGGGTGATAGCAGACTCAACTTTACAAAGGCACGTTGTATGCAAAGCCATCGAATCAGTGGGCTACAATGTGGCAGTTAGCTTGTCGCCGGATAAAGTCAGTGACGTTGTTATTCAGGATCCTGGAACCGACGTTTGGCTGGTTGACTTGGAAGATGAGGACAAATGGTCGGATTTTATTGTGCAGTTATTTGAAATCGCGACAGCCCCGATTCTGTTAGGTGAAGGCAATGCGCCCGGCATGAACAGCTTGCAGTTCCAGCGCTGGGAACGAAAGATTTACTCTAAATTAAAAGACATTGTGGGATCTCCCGCTCCGGTTTGCAGCGATCTTGAGGTGTTACATGAATCCTCGGTCGATTCTCCAGCGCCGGTAAAAGCAACCTTGGTAGAAAGTCATTATGAAGAAGGGGAGCCTGCGTCCAACGTGTGGGTATTAGGTGCCTCATTAGGTGGCCCGGCCGCAGTAAAAGAGTTTTTGGAAGCCCTGGTTCCGGGCCTGCCGATCGCTTTCGTTATTGCACAGCATATTGATCCCGGCTTCCAGGAAACCCTGGCGAAGGTCTGGGGGCGAAACAGTCACTTTAAATTTGTGGAGCCGTTATCCGGTCGTCGCATCAGTCATGGACAGATAATGATTGCACCGCTGGATCAGGTAATGACGGTGAATCAATTTTCACAGGTCACGCTGTTCGAGGAGCCCTGGGAAGGGCCCTATTCACCATCGATTGATCAGGCTATGGCATTAATGGCCGATCATTTTGGTGTGCAAACCGGGTCTATACTGTTCAGTGGTATGGGCAACGACGGTGCGATCGCTGCCGCCAAGTTGCGGGAAATGGGCATCGAAGTCTGGGCTCAAAACAGCGGGTCCTGTGCCAACAGCTCGATGCCGGATTCTGCCAGAGCAACCGGTTGTGTTACGTTCAGCGGCACACCGGTGGAGTTGGCGCATCACCTGTCGGGTTACATTGCTGAGCACTATTCCGAATCAATGGCAGGCTAATTGCGCTTGCCCTAGAACATAACAAGATGGATATCACCATGGCAGAAGCCCCAGAACAGATCGCTAGCCTACTAATCCCCATGATCGGGCGCCCGTTGCTACTGCCCAACGTAGCCATTGCCGAGATCGTCACCTGGGATGAGCCCGAGAAAACCGATGATGCCCCGCCCTGGATGTTGGGAACAGTAGATTGGCGCGGTATTACGTTGCCGGTGGTGTCATTGGAATTGATGAATAACGACGAAATTGAAGATGCCAACATAGGTCAGCGGCTGGCTGTGATTAATGGTGTGGGAGAGTATAAAAATGCCTTTTACGCTATTTCGGTGCAGGGAATCCCCCGTTTGGTAAGGGTGTTTCCCGAAGAACTCGGAAACGAAGAATCCGCGACGGAAGATCAGGCCTACGATATGTTGGTGATGGTGAGTGGGGAACGGGCGGTCATCCCGGATCTGGTGACAGTAGAGCGGGCTCTGAATAACATTATCTGACAGTGATTGCCCGGCTCGGTTTATCGAAAATCGCCCCAGGTTAATTGCAATAGACTTAATAACACCACGGGGGCTGTTTCTGTGCGCCAAACTCGCGGCCCCAGTGTAATGCAGTCAAAGCCAAAGTCTTTCGCCTGTTCTACCTCTTCATCTGAAAATCCCCCCTCCGGGCCCACCGCAAAGCACACTGATTCCGGTGCGTCCTGTGCAAATGGATTACTCGGCAGGTCTTCGGTATGCAGTATCCATTTGCGGTCGGCTTCCACCTGTTCAGCCCATTGCAGCAAGGGCAATGGCGGATTCAGAGTCGGCACGATATTGAGCCCGCTTTGCTCGCAGGCGCTGATCATAAGATGGCGCCACTGTTCCATTTTTTTGGTCAGGCGTGCGCCTTTGAGGCGAACTTCGCAATGATGGCTGAGTAAAGGCGTAATTTCGCTTACACCCAATTCCACTGATTTTTGCAGCGCGTAATCCATATGGTCGCCTTTGCCCATCACCTGGCCTAAATGCAGGTGTAGCGGGGCGGCGCGGTCCGGTTCCACGAAGAAATCAAGCGACACCTGTACCGATTTGGGTGTGATGGCCTCGATCAGGCCGTGGTATTCACCGCCGGTGCCGTTGAACAGTATCACCGGATCGCCGGCGGACTTACGGAGGACTTTACTGAGATGGTGGCTACCGCTGTCATTCATGGCAATCGTGTTGCCTTCTATCAGAGGCATATCTTGAAATATTCGGGGTGTTCGCATGGGTAAAACTTTCAACTGGTTATAAATTGGATGAATACCCTAACATTCTAGAACAGATCGCTTATCATTGTCCCGATTCTAATGACAGAGTGGTTGTTATGACTAAATTAATTGGATATGCGCTGATTGCAATGGGGGCTGCGGTGCTGTTATTCGGCATCAATCAATTGGGAGTGTATCTGAATGATCCGGCGCAATTTCCGATTTATCATTATCTTACCAACATGCCTGTGGCGGAGCGAACGATGGTGATACAGGGAAGCAACATGATTCTTCCGGTAGGCATATTCAAGATCAGTGGTCTGCTTTCCATTATTCTGGCGGGGTTTCTTTTGCTCTCGTTAGTGCGGTTATTGGTGAGTACCGGGGTGCGAATGATCACGGCCAATATCCGCGATCTGGCCAAACAGTTGGTGGTGGAGATACAAAAGATCAATCACAGCGCTGAAAGGTGAGGCGGGTGTCAGCGGATCACCAGGTACGGCGTCATCCGGTGACGATAGATGAGAGTGTAATCCCGGCAACGGCTCGGTTTATACTTGGGTCTTGAGCCCGGAAGCAGGTGAGCCGAACGGATTTTTCTGTATTCGATTCGGTATTCTGGTGTCGGGGCAACCATTAACAACCCACAAAGGGTGAATTACGGGGTTTTATAGTTATGGATTTAACTGCATTCAAGGCCTATGACATTCGCGGCCGCGTGCCCGACCAACTGAATGAAGACGTGGTGGAGCGGATTGGCCGTGCCTATGTGGAGGTCACCGGCGCTAAAAAGTTGGTAGTGGGTTACGACATCCGCTTATCCAGTCCGGCCCTGGCCGCTGCCTTAATCAAGGGTGTCACGGCTGCCGGCTGTGATGTGTTTGACATCGGCTTGAGTGGCACTGAACAGATTTATTTTTCCACTTTCTTCTATGAAATGGACGGCGGCATTGCCGTTACAGCCAGCCACAATCCCAAGGATTACAATGGCATGAAAATGGTGGGGAAAGGGTCGCGTCCGATCAGTTCTGATAACGGCCTTCTGGATATCAAAGATCGCGTTAGCGGCGACTTCGAAGACGCCGCTCAAGCCGGAACAGTGCATCAGTTAAACGTGATGGATGATTACATAAATCATTTGCTCGGCTATGTCGATGTACCGAACCTGGAACCCTATCATGTGGTCGTGAATGCCGGAAATGGTGGTGCGGGCATGATAGTGGATGTGTTGGAATCCAAGTTGCCGTTTAAATACACCAAACTATTGAATGAGCCTGACGGCCACTTTCCTAATGGCGTGCCCAATCCGTTGTTAAAAGAAAATCGTGATGCGACCCGCGCCGCTATCCTGGAACAGAAAGCGGATTTTGGTGTGGCTTGGGACGGTGACTTTGATCGCTGTTTTTTGTTCGATGAAACCGGTCGTTTTATTGAAGGCTATTATATTGTCGGTCTGCTAGCGGAGCAGTTTCTGTTAAAAGAGAAAGGTGCGCGTATTATCCATGACCCGCGTTTGACCTGGAACACCGTTGAGGTGGTGGAGCAAGCCGGAGGCGTGGCGGTCGAAAGTAAAACCGGGCATGCTTTTATCAAGGCCCGTATGCGCGAAGAAGATGCGGTGTATGGTGGCGAAATGAGTGCGCACCATTATTTCCGGGAATTCGCGTATTGTGATTCCGGGATGATTCCCTGGCTATTGGTTGCGGCTTTGATGTCACGCAGTGGCAAGACGCTTTCACAACTGATCGATGAGCGTATCGCCCGTTTCCCTGCCAGCGGCGAGATTAACCGTACCATCGACGACGCAAAGTCCGTGATTGCCAAAGTGGAAGCGGCTTATACTGAAAGTGCAAAAGAAATCAGCCGGGTAGATGGGCTGAGTATGGACTTCGGTGAATGGCGTTTTAATTTGCGTATGTCCAATACGGAGCCATTAGTACGCCTGAACGTAGAATCCCGTGGTGATCAGGCGCTGATGGAAGCAAAGACGGACGAGTTGTTAACATTAATGGCAGAATAGTTGCGCTTTATTAATCTTGCGTGGCGATGTTGATACCATCCCACGCAACGTTGGCCAGGTGATCAATCTGCTCCTCGCTGATCACATAGGGCGGCATGAAATACACCACGTTTCCCAGCGGTCGCAATAGGGCCTGATTCTGCAGTGCATGCTGATACACTCTCAGACCGCGCCGTTCCTGCCAGGCAAAAGGCTGTTTGTTTTTTTTGTTTTTCACCATTTCAATGGCCAGAATCATTCCGGTTTGGCGCACCTCGGCGATATTGGGGTGGTCCGTAAAGTGAGCCGTAGCGGCGGCCATTTTGCGAATCAGTTTTTGATTGTTTTCGATTACGTTGTCTTGCTCAAATATATCCAGCGTAGCCAGGGCTGCTGCGCAGGCGAGTGGGTTGCCGGTGTAGCTGTGCGAGTGTAAAAATCCCCGCATGGTTTCGTATTCGTCGTAAAACGCCTGATAAATAGTTTCATGGGTTAAAACCGCACACAAGGGCAAGTAGCCGCCGGTGAGCGCTTTGGACAGACACAAAAAATCCGGCGTAATGTCGGCTTGCTCGCAAGCGAACAGGGTACCGGTACGTCCGAAACCTACCGCAATTTCATCAGCAATCATATGCACTTGGTAGCGGTCACAGGCCTCGCGTAACTTTTTCAGGTAAACGGGATGGTACATACGCATGTTGCCGGCACACTGCACCAAAGGCTCGACAATGACGGCACAAATTTCCTCGTGATTGCGGCGCAGGATTTCTTCCATGCCTTCAAACGCGCGCAGGCTGTATTGCTCCCAGGTTTCACCCTCTTCACGCGCATAGCAATCCGGACTCGGGGCCGTCAGAGTGGTCATCAGTAAGGGTTCATAGATTTTTTTATACAGCTCAACATTGCCTACCGCCAGCGCGGCCAGGGTTTCACCGTGATAACTGTTGCCAAGCGTGACGAATTTGGTTTTCTTTTTGTTGCCCTGGTTGAGCCAGTAATGGAAACTCATCTTCAGCGCAACTTCAATGCCCGACGAACCGTTGTCTGCATAAAAGCAATGGTTGAGTTTATCCGGTGTGATCGCAACCAGGCGCTCAGATAATTCGATAATCGGCTCATGACTGAAACCCGCAAGAATCACGTGCTCGAGTTGATCCAGCTGCCCCTTAATGCGGTCGTTGATGCGGGGATTGGCGTGTCCGAAAATATTGACCCACCAGGAACTGACCGCATCGATATAGCGATTTCCGTCAAAATCCTCGAGCCAGACACCTTCACCTCGCCTGATCGGGATCAACGGAAGGGTTTCATGATCCTTCATTTGTGTGCAAGGGTGCCACAGCACCTTAAGATCCCGTTGCATCAGTGATTGATTGTTAGGCATGTTCGATTGCTTCCCGATAACGAAAATAGACCGACTAGGGTAAGAATTTCCGCCTTAACAAGCAAGGGAGCGATGTGATGCGGGCCGGAGTGTTCTCAAGCACGCATTTGGTTTTTGATTGAGTAAGTCGTATAGGCCATCAAATTGGTCATTAGTGACATTATCGATCTATCGGGCTGGAGCCATAGCAAAACGGCCCTGACGGGCCTTGAAAATCTGGCCATATCGATCAATATCCAGTACGGTGACGACACCCTAACAGGCCATGAATAACAAGGAGAACCACTATGTCATTGACCAATCGACAATTCAGATTGGCGGAACGTCCGGTCGGATTACCCAAAGAGTCAGGCTGGAATCGAACAGAAGAACCAGTGCAGCAACCGGAAGATGGCCAGTTTCTGGTGAAGGTTGAATACATCTCTTTAGATCCTGCCATGCGCGGTTGGATGAACGAAGGTAAATCTTATATTCCACCTGTGGGTATAGGGGAAGTGATGCGTGCTTTAGCGGTGGGCAAGGTGGTCGCCTCGAAACACCCCAAGTTCAACGAAGGTGACGCAGTAACAGGTGCTTTCGGAGTACAGGAATACGCCATTTCAAATGGTGAGGGCGTGAATCGGGTGGACGCGTCATTAGCGCCGCTCCCTATTTATATTGGTACGTTGGGGATGCCCGGAATGACAGCCTATTTTGGTTTGTTGGAAGTGGGTGAGCCTAAGGAAGGTGATACGGTTGTGGTGTCCGGCGCGGCGGGCGCAGTGGGAACCATCGTTGGACAAATCGCAAAAATCAAAGGTTGCAGGGTGGTTGGCATCGCCGGTGGCAAGGAAAAATGCGATCTCTTGGTGAATGAGTTCGGATTTGATGCAGCGATCGATTACAAAGCCGACGATGTATATAAAGGCCTACGTGAACATTGCCCTAAAGGCATAGATGTTTATTTTGATAACGTGGGCGGCGATATTCTGGATGCGGCGCTGGCCAATTTAGCGATGGGTGCACGAGTGGTAATTTGTGGCGCTATCTCTCAATACAATACAACTGGTGAAGTGAAAGGCCCGAAAAATTATATGTCGCTATTGGTGAACCGTGCCAGCATGAAGGGTATGGTGGTGATGGACTACACCAAAAATTTCGGAAAAGCTGCGGTGGAAATGGCTGGGTGGCTGTCTGCCGGAAAAATGAAAAGTCGTGAGCACGTTGTGGAAGGATTCGACCAGTTTCACGATGCTCTACTGATGCTGTTCCGGGGTGAGAATACCGGAAAATTAGTATTGAAAGTGAGCTAATTCCAGCACCCATACGCTGTTTTAGATTGGATAGTAGCAATTTAGGGTGCCGGTTGATTCCGGTGCCTTTTTTTGTGCGTGGCAGAAACAGAAAGCCAAATATGGCCTAATTGGTGTTTCCGATTTGCACTCTCTACCAAGATAATTCCGGTTCCCCGTTAGCCTTTGTTAATCTCCATATCTGTACTTTATTTAATTCGTTGGAAACCTTCTACAACGTTCAGACCTGAACTAGACTTTAATTATCGGTCTGCTATGCACTTTGATGTTGGAGTGACCTAATTCATCAGATAACTTCACAGGTGTAAAAATTTCTGATCAGTGTTGAATGGAATCAATAAAATCTGATGTTCAGTAAATGGATTTATTACCGGCTTTTAGGGCGTTTTTTTCTGCCGCTACTGCTCATTGTTGCGGTAGTGATTGGCTTGCTTTATCACCAGGAAATAGAAACCTTAGATAAACTGCTGGAAAAAGAAGACATCAGTAGCGTTGAGCTGGCTACGCAAGTGGAAAGGAATGCGCTGGCAACGTTGGGTGCAGACGCTTTGTATCTTGCCGGTCAACCCAATATGAAAAGCTGGATCGAATACCCGAGCGGGCTCAATAAAAGTGCAGTGATCGCAGATTTTCAATGGTTTCAGGAGCGCTTTCCGGTTTACGACCAGGTGCGATTCCTGAATGCTCAAGGCATGGAGGAAATAAGACTGGATCGTGTCAGTGGGCAGTCCTTGGTGGTGCCACAGGCGCAGTTGCAGAATAAATCCCAGCGCTATTATTTTAAAAAAATTCACTCGTTAAGCCCGGGCGATATCTATGTTTCTCCTTTTGATCTTAACCTGGAGCGAGGCAGAATCGAAATTCCACTCAAACCCGTAATCAGAATCGGAACACCTGTTTTTAACCAATCCGGAAAATTCCGCGGCAGTATACTGCTTAACTATCTTGGTACTCAAATTCTGGATGAGTTACGCCAATTTAGTCCCGGTGACGGACGTGAGATTTGGCTGCTGAATAATAAGGGCTTTTGGTTATTGGGAAGAGGACCGGAGCAGGAGTGGGGGTTCATGTTTCCAGAGCGCCAGCAACACACGATGCCGATTGCCTATCCGCAAGTCTGGGAAAAAATGCAAAACAATTTTGAGGTCGGGCGAGCTTCTCAAAACCAGGATCTATTTACGTTTCATCGTTTGGATATAAATTCTGTGACACCGGGGGGAGAAAGCCTTAAGCAAAACCACTGGTATGTACTCATTTTTACTCCAAAATCGTATATCGAGGAAAAGCACGCGGACGTAAAGCGTAACTACCTTTACATGTTCGCATTGGTGTTCGGATTACTGCTGATCGTTTGCAGCCGCTTAGCGCAGAAAGAACTGTTGCGGGCAGAATCAGAACAAAAAGTGGCTGAACAGGAAGTGCAATACCGTGAGTTGTTGGAAGGAGCTCCGGATTCAATCGTGGTTGCAGATCAGAGTGGCGTCATCCGCATGGTCAACGTGGAAGCGGAGCGGGTAACAGGTTACAGCCGTGCTGACCTTGTAGGTCAAAATGTCGAGATTCTATTGCCACAACGACTAAGAGAAAATCACGAAGAGTATCGCCAAAGCTATCTTGAAAACCCCGTTGTACGTTCAATGGGCGCCAGTAAGGAATTGTTTTTACTCACCAAATCCGGAATGGAAATACCCGTTGAAATCAGTTTGAGTCCGTTAGTGAGAGGAAATGAGCGCCTGGTTACGTCGATTATCCGGGATATAACGCAACGGAAACAGCAGGTCGCTCATATCAAGGAATTAAACCGCGATCTAGTAATGCGTTCCAACGCACTGAAAGCCATTAACCTGGAATTGGAGTCCTTTAGTTATTCGGTTTCCCATGATCTGCGAGCACCGCTAAGGGCGGTGGACGGCTTTAGCCAAACGATTATCAAAGAGTACGCTGATAAATTGGACGACAGGGGAAAAGACCGCCTAGAGCGCATTCGAAAAGCAGCCCAGAACATGGCAGGCTTGATTGACGGCTTATTGGACTTATCCCGAATCAGCCGAACGGATATGCAGAGGGAAGAGGTCAGTCTCAGCAAACTGGCATCAGAGGTTTTATCGCAATTACAGGAAATTGATCCCGGCCGTAAGGTCACAGTCAGTATTCAGCCTGAGATGAACGCGCAGGGTGACGCGCGGTTGCTAAAAGTGTTACTCACTAATCTTATTTCCAATGCCTGGAAATTCACCGGACAGGTCGACGACGCCAGGATTGTATTGCAATCAAAAGAATTGAATGGAGAACAAGTATTTTCGGTGCAGGATAACGGAGCCGGCTTTAATATGGATTACGCTGCCAAGCTATTCGGGGCTTTTCAGCGCTTGCATGATGCGGAGGAGTTTCCGGGTACCGGTATAGGCCTTGCAACAGCAAAACGCGTGATCAACAAGCACGGGGGCCGGATCTGGGCGGAGTCGGAACCCGGAAAAGGCGCAGTATTTTATTTTACTTTAGGAGAGGAGTAAGACCGCATGGATGACAGAATTATTTTGTTAGTGGAAGACAATCCGGATGATGCTCTGCTGACGTTGGACGCATTATCAACGAACAATATCGGCAATAAGGTCGTGGTAGCAAAAAACGGAGTCGAGGCTTTGGATTATATGTTCGGCACCGGAATGTATGAAGGTCGGGACATTTCAGATATGCCCGCCATCGTTTTACTGGATCTAAAATTACCGAAAATAGATGGTCTTGAAGTGCTGCGTCGAATTCGGGCTGACCCACGTACTAATCTGCAACCGGTTGCGATTTTGACGTCCTCTAACGAGGAAGAAGATCGCATCAAGGGCTACTCACTGGGCGCCAATAGCTATGTAAGAAAACCGGTAGACTTTGACGAATTTATTTTGGCTGCGGGCCAGCTTGGTTTGTATTGGCTGTTGTTGAATCAGCCTGTACCTGGCGCAAAAATTAAGTAGCATGGCGGAGTCTGACAGAAGTTATGGTTAGTAGAACAGAAAACGATTCATCTAAACTGAACACCCTTATTGTCGAAGATAATAAAGACGATTTTCTGTTGTTGGTCGATTATATCGAGGCAAGTGGACTGGAGATTGAAGCAAAATGTGTTGATACCGAATCCGATCTGGTCTCTGCTTTGGACCAACCCTGGGATATAGTGTTTTCGGATTACTCCATGCCGAATATGAATGGCGCCCGCGCTTTAGAAATCGTTCGCAGACTGGATCAGGATGTGCCGTTTGTCTTTGTGTCCGGGACCATCGGTGAAGAAGCCGTCGTCAATGCAATAAAGTCCGGGGCTCAGGATTATGTAATGAAATCGGATATGTCACGGCTCCGGCATATTATGGACCGTGAGTTGCGGGAAGCTAATAATCGCAGAGAGCAGCGTGATGCAGAAAATACGCTTAAAAAACTTTCGCAGGCGATAAGGCAATCAGCAGACAGTGTGTTCATTACGGATGCGTCAGGCCATTTTGAGTATGTAAACCCCGCGTTTGAATTACTTACCGGATATGAGCTGACGGATGTAAAGGGAGATACGCCTTCCTGCCTCAAAACCGAGCACAGCGATCCGGAGCAATTTAAATTGCTTTGGGATACGCTTTTGAGGGGGGAAACCTACAAGGGTATGTTGATCAACCGGCGCAAGGACGGTAGCGAATTTTATGAGGAAAAAGTCATTTCACCGGTTAAAAACGACCTCGGTGATATAACACACTTTGTGTCCACGGGGCGGGACGTTACTGCACGAATGGTTGCAGAGCAATCCTGGCGGCGCATGCGCAGCGTGTTGGAGGCGACACCGGATCTGGTGGCTATTTTCAGGCCCAGTGGTGAAATGGTTTACTTAAATGCCTCAGGTTTTCAGTTGTTGGGCGTCTCACAGCAGGTTGCTACTCAGGATCTTGTGTATAGCGCAATACTTCCGGAGAAACTGGTTCGCCAGCTGGATACAGAAATAATACCGCTGGTTATGCAGCAGGACTCCTGGTCAGGTGAGTCGCAGATTGAACGCCCTTCAGCACAGAACCAGATGGTGCCGGTTTCCTTGGTTGTGTTAAAACACAATGAACAACAAGGAAACCAACTTTATTTTTCTTTGGTGGCGCGTGATATTTCGGAGCGAATTCGCTTTGAATCTGAGCTGCAGCACCAGGCTAATCACGACAGTTTGACGTCCTTGCCTAATCGTTACTTTTTATTGGACAGATTAAAGTCGTCGATCGCTTCCGCCCGGCGCCGGCACACCCTGGTGGCGGTTCTATTTCTGGATCTGGATGGGTTTAAACGGGTAAACGATAATCTGGGCCATTTGGTGGGTGACGAAATGTTGCGTCAAGTGGCAGATCGTTTGCGCCATTGTCTGCGGCCGGCGGATACCATCGCCCGGCTTGGCGGTGACGAATTTACCGTGGTGGTCGAGGATCTGATCAATTCAGTGGATATTATTTCCATCATTAGTAAATTCTATCGGGTGTTCCAGTCACCCATCGCGGTGAGTACGCAGGAGTTTTTTGTCACATTCAGCACCGGCGTGGCTATATATCCTCAGGACGGAAGCAATGAGACCGATTTATTGAGGCACGCTGACATGGCGATGTATCGCGCCAAGTCGCTGGGGTCCAATCAGTATCAATTTTATGCTCCGGAAATGGACTATCGGGGCCGTGAAATTTTACGCATGGACACCGAGCTTCGCTATGCCATTGAAAACGATGAGCTGTGTTTATATTATCAGCCGCAAGTGGATGCCAAGACACGCCAGCTGATGGGCGTGGAAGCACTGATACGCTGGCGAAGCCCCGCCAGGGGGTTGGTATCTCCGGCTGAGTTCGTACCGTTGCTCGAATCTTCCGGGATGATTTTACAGGTGGGGCACTGGGTGATAGAGAAAGCATGCGAGCAGTACAACCGGTTTCGTGAGGCTGGATTTCCCAGAATACGGGTGAGCGCGAATGTCTCGGCAGTCCAATTCAGGGATTCGGGTTTTCTGGAACAGGTGACCGCCTGCGTTCAGGCCGCACAAATCCCTCCGGATATGTTAGAACTCGAGATCACCGAAAACATTGTAATGCAGGACCCGGAACGCGTATCGAACATTCTTTTCGAATTAAATAAACTGGGCGTGAGAATGGCGATTGACGATTTTGGTACGGGTTATTCATCGTTAGCCTATTTAAAACGCTTTCCTTTACACACGCTTAAAATCGACCGCAGTTTTATCTGCGATGTCACTGAGAGTGTAAGCGATGCCACCATCGTTGAAGCCAGTATTTCACTGGCTCATAAACTGGGTCTGGATGTGGTGGCAGAAGGCGTGGAAACTGACGCTCAATGCCAGTTCTTAAGCAATATTGACTGCAATTACATTCAGGGTTTCTGGTTTAGCAAACCGATGCCTGAAGACGAGATTATTTCGTTTCTTGGGAAAACATTTTAATCCTAACGGAATTTTTGGGTTTACAGCCGGGTTGATGGTCTTCCGATTCGGTTATCGTATATTCCTGTAACAGACTCTGTGGAAACTGAGACATAAAACAGCAGCACAGGTTTTCATTGATCATTGTTCGCGGCCCGTTGGGGTGTGCGATGTGTTTATAGGGCGCATGGTGGTGTCCGTGATCATGATGATGCTGATGGGAGTGAGAGTGATGCCCCTGTTGATGGGAATGCTCCTGATATTCTGCGTGGTGGTGGTGCACATCAACTAATCCTGCAGCCAGTCGCTGCTGAAACCGTTGCATTAGCCCCAAGGCGGGTTCAGGCCCGGCGATGGTTTCATTAATGCGGTCGACAAAGGTTTCAATTACATGAGTTTGATCACGTAAGTAATCTGTTTTTATAAAGTTGATGTCAGGATTTTCTGATGCAACCTTGTCAACATAGGCGTAGATCCGGTCAATCAGCTTTCCACCAAAAAGAAAATACGGTGCAACGACAATCTTTTTGTAGCCCAGTTTGATGGCCATCTCCAGGCCGCGCCCGACTGAGGGAAAGGTCACCCCGGAGTAAACTGTCTCCGACCATCCGAACCCTAAATTTTCGCACACGATGCGCGTTAATTTTGTCGCCTCTGCATTGGCCTCAGTAACAGAGGTACCTCTTCCCACTACGACCAGCATAGTGTCATATAATTGCCCGGCCTCCGGCAGTGTGTGGTGGCCCAGAGCCTCAAGAATGCGGTGCTGAAAGGCTTGTATCATGTTGTCGTGCAACCCAAGCTCGCGACCGTACTCTATGGATATTTCCGGGTGCTTCTGTTGATAGGTGGTCAGTACCGATGGGATGTCGTTCTGAGCATGGGTCGCTGAAAACAGCATACCCGGAACGGCAATGATGTTGGTAACGCCTTGCTGGCGTAATTTATCCAGTGCCATATGGAGATTGGGGGCTGAAAATTCCAGAAAACCGTATTCCACTTTAAGTGTCGGAAAGCGGTTGCGTAAACCGGTAGCAAGCAAGCTGAACTCTTGTTCTGCAATTTTTGCGCGACTGCCGTGACCGCAAATTAAAATACCGGAATCCGCTGTAAGATCTTCGATGTTCATATTGTTGACGCTCTGTTACTGATTCTTGGTTTTAGGGTGTGCCAGTGCACTGTCCACGTTGCGTTTTACCGCAGGTTTAAATTTTGGCCGGTAGACGTGGGCCTGCTGGTCATCGTAAAGATAGGAGTCTTGGAAACCCTCGGCTGCCATCGCACGCCCCACTAATATTAGTGAGGTACGGGTGAACTTCTTTGCCCGCACTTTTTCGACAATATCATCCAGAGTGCCTATGACCTTATCCTGATCCGGCCAACCGGTTCGATAACAGACAGCGATCGGGCAATCATGGCCGTAATGGGGAATGAGTTCTTCGACAATTTTGTGTATCCGGGTTACGCCCAGGTGAATAGCCAAAGTCGCTCCGATGGCCGCTAGGGCAGGTAATCGTTCCCGTTCCGGAAAGGGGGTTTTGCCTTCATAGCGGGTCATGATAATGGTTTGGGTGATGCCCGACAGGGTCAGTTCCTTGCCCAGCCAGGCCGCCGAAGCAGACGTTGCTGTGACACCGGGAATTATTTCGAAATCGATTCCCAGGGGCTGCAGGCGACGAATCTGTTCACCTATAGCGCCGTATACGGACGGATCGCCGGAATGCACCCTGGCAACGTCTTTTCCGGCCGCGTGAGCTGCTTCGATATGTTCGATGATCTCATCCAGACACATCGACGCAGTGTCCATTATGGCTTCAGCACGGTCTTCGACACCAGCAAATAACTGGCGGGGAACCAGCGAACCAGCATATAAAATGACGGGACACCGATCGATAAGTCGTTGCGCCTTAATGGTAATCAAATCCGGATCACCTGGCCCTGCACCAATAAAATAAACTGTCATAATTTCTTTTTATAACCTCGCGGAGTGTAAACCCACTCTTTATCGCCATTCACAATATGCCGCGACTCGCTATTGCCAACGCTGACAAGAGTGAACATATCGACGTCATCTACCGAAAATGCTTGCAGCGTGGTAAGGGTGATCTGTTCATCGGCACGGGTAAGCTGCCGCCCCAGAACCACGGGTGTAGTGCCGGGACGGTATTGCAGCAGAATATCCCGCGCGGCACCCATCTGCCAGTCACGGGTTTTGGATTTGGGATTATAAAACGACACCACAAAATCGCCTTGCCCGCAGGCGTGCAATCGTTTTTCAATTGTTTGCCAAGGGGTTAGCAGGTCCGATAATGAGATGGTACAAAAATCATGGCCCAGCAACGCACCTACACGACTGGCCGCGGCCTGCATTGCTGAAATGCCGGGAATCACTTCGATCTCGACATCCAGCCACTCGGGTTTATTTTCCTGGCCGTTGAGTTGCTGATCGAGTAATTCAAACACCAGGGTTGCCATTGCATATATACCAATATCACCACTGGAAATCAGCGCTGTTGTTTTACCGCTGGCGGCAAGATCCAGAGCCAGTCGTGCACGATTGATTTCTTCCCCTAACGGCAGGTCATGATGTGTTTTGTCGTTGCAAACGTCCCCGAGCAATTGAAGATACAGGCCATAAGCGACCAGATCGCTACTGGCTTCGATGGCCGCAAGTGACTTGGGTGATACCAGCTCGCTGTCTCCGGGGCCGGCGCTGACTACATACAATGTGCTCATAAAAGCGGGTAATTCCTGTTTAAGATTGTGTTGAGTAAATTCGCGCAATAGCGCAAGTGGCTTTGCGCGATTTCTGTTTCGGTAAAATCAGTTCGCACAGGCCATCGCCTAAGCGACGGGCTCCGGTCAATGCTGCCGATTCCGCAACGCCGTAAACGCCGACTGTATTGAATACATACTCGGATCGGGTGGTGAGTTGTGCTTCCACACGGGACAATTCAGATGCGCTGAACGTGTGGTAGGAGGCTCCCATTTTACTGGCCAGTTCAATTAATCCCGCTTCATCGTGTTTAATGTCAATGCTGGTAATGCTGCTGATTTGTTGTAGAGAAATACCCGCTTGAGCTACGCTGTTTTCCAGCAACGATTGTAATTCCTCAGTGGGACAATTTCGCTCACAGCCCATACCGGCTACGTAACGCGGATTAAGATAAGCGTTGGCGCTGGTAATCACCGGTTGTGCCTGAATCATAGCGGCGACTTCCGCTGCCCATTGATTCGCACCGCCTTCGTGGCCAGATAGAATCGGGATGACAAACTTGCCGCTTTCATCCAGCACCAGCACCGGTGGATCGCTTTTTTTATCACGGATAACGGGCGCTAGAGTGCGCACAGCAATGCCGGTAGCGCAAATTAAAACCAATGCTGATCCGCTGCTAAAGGCATTCTGAACCTGTTCGGTAAACGGCTTCGGTTTAAACCACTGTTCGCAATCATGGGCGGTGGCGGTCAGCGCAAGATGCAGTTTGTCCGACAGTGCCCGACCGGGTTCGGTGAGGGCCACGATACGTATTGGCCTGTTCAGCACGCGGGAACCCATTACCGATGTCCTCTCTCTGAACGGGTGACCACAAATAATGAAAAATAGGGGCCGGGTTCCTGGCGAAGTTGTTCTATATCTTCCCGGATTACTTGTTCCGGTCGTCCGATGTATTCCAGATAGCGTGCATCGGCGGTGCGGTCTGCGCGGGCGAGTGCCTGCAGGATTTTCTGCCGTGCCCGCCCGGCTTTCATGATGACTACCGAATCATGTTGTTGCAGAGTTCGAACGATTTCTGTTTCTGAGTGCCGTCCGCTGACCACGGCAAAGGATTCTGTGAGCACCGTTAGCGGTAGCTGCAACGCTGACGATGCCGCTTGTACCGACGAGATGCCGGGCACAACGAGACAAGCGTTCGCTGCTTTCAGGCGTTCAAGAAGATAACCGAATGAACCGAAAAACAACGGATCGCCCTCACATAAAAAGACAACTTTTCTATTCCTGTCGAGCGCGGCTTGTATTTTAACTGCAGATTGATCATAGATACCGTTGGCGATGCTTCGGTCTTCGCTCATTGGCATAAAGATAGGAATTTCGTCCTGAAGTCGCTGCGGGTTGCCGAGTACAGCAGAGGCAATATTCTTAGCTTGAGATTGTCCTGCTTCATTACAGATATAACTGATGACATCGGCTTCACCAATAAGGCGGGCGGCTTTCAGAGTGATGAGCTCCGGATCCCCGGGGCCGACGCCGACGCCGATAAATAGAGCGCTCATGGCAAGTCACCGGTTTTAGTAAAACTAAAAATCTCGACGGGTAATTTATCTTTATAACTCAGCCTGTTGCCCGAAACTGTGCCACGCTTAACCGCCAAGATTACCGATTCGACGCGTGCGTTTACAACGGCTTCAGCAAACCCGCTGAGCTGATGACGGGTGCTTTCCATAACGGCGCTGGCCACCAGGACGCCGTTTATTGGTAATCGGCTCCAGGCCTGGTCCAGCAAAGCAGCTAACTCGCCGTCACTGCCACCGATAAATATTTTATCTGGCGCTGGTAATTCAGCCAGGCACGCGGGAGCGCGTCCTTCCTTTATTTTAAGGTTGGAGACCACACCGAAACGGCGTCTGTTTTCCTGCAAATATTGCAGCCGTTGCGGATGTTGTTCAATTGCGTACACTGTGGTGCGGGCATTCCAATACGCAAGTTCTATGGCTACGCCGCCGCAACCAGCTCCGATATCCCAAACTACATCGTCATTGGCGGCCTGCAAGTACGACAAAATTTGCAAGCGAACTTCCCGCTTGCTGATCATACCGCTGCCGGGTGCCGATCCGGTTTCGAATAAGACATCCGCAAAGCCCGGGAACTGGGGTAAAGTGCTGCTTTGTCCTTCAACCTGAACGATAGTGATGTGCAGTGGATCGAACGTGACCTGGCCGTCAATCAATTCGTGAATCGGGAAATTCCGCACTCGTTCGCTCGTATAGCCCAGGTTCTCACAGACAGTAATCCGGCTTCGTGTATAGCCGGCCTGACTGCATTCTTGGGCAATCCTTGCTGGCTGACTGTTCTTGTCCGTAAGTATTACCACGGTGGACTTGGCTTTTAATGCGGTGCGTAGGATTTCCGGAGGCCTGCCATGCAGACTGAGGACCGTGGTGTCCTGAAGTGATAAGCCAAGCCGGTGGCAGGCGGCTTGAACGCTCGAAATCGCGGGATAGAAAACCAGTTCGCTCGGTAAAAATTGTTGGCCGAGCCAGCGCCCGATGCCATAAAACAGTGGATCACCGGAAGCCAATATCACGATCTTTTTGGCCCCGCGCTGACGTAGCTTTTGTTCCAGTTCAGTCAGTTTAGGCAATTCAGTGGTTTCGGTTTGGGTGCGATGATTTTCCAGGTAATGAGCGATGGTGGCCAGCTGCCGTACAGAGCCATAAATTTGGTCGCAATTCATCAGCGCGTGTTGCGCTTCAGCGGAAAGCTGTGCTCGTGACGCGACACCCAAACCAACGATATGCATTGCTGAATAATCACCGGACATCAGTAGTATTCACCTCGCAGGCAGCGTAGCAATGCATTACAGGTTGCAGCGGCCACAGCACTGCCGCCTTCACGGCCAAGTAGGGTAATGCATTCTATCCCCAGACTGGTATGGTGTTCCCATAACGCCGATTTCGATTCGGCCGCACCCACAAATCCCACCGGCATGCCGATGATCAGTGCGGGTTTATCGGCTCCTGCCGCCAGCATTTCCAGCAGGCGGAACAGCGCGGTAGGGGCGTTACCGATAATTACCACACTTCCGGCCAACTGATCGCGCCAGCTTTCCAGTGCGGCCATAGTGCGTGTTTCACCCGACAATTTGGCACGTTCGACGGTATCCGCGTGATTCAGAAAGCACATTGGTTGCTGCGTTATCATGCGCTTGGTGATGCCCTGCCTGACCATCTCAACGTCGCATAGAATAGGGCAATCATGAGCGAGCGCATGTAATCCGCTTTCACAGGCTTGTGCGCTGAAGCGGATTTGTTCCGCCAGCTGAGGAAGACCGAGACTGTGTATCACCCGCATCACAATTTGTTGTTGTTCCCGGTTGAATTGTTCAAGATTGACTAGTGCCCGAATAATTTCAAAACTTTTGGATTCGATGCTTTGCGGATTTTTCTCGTAATCAAACTGCATTTTTTTGTCCTGGAATCGCGGCATAAGATGCGATGTAACGTTCACACTCGTCCATTTTCCGGAACGATTTGTCTGCCAGAGGAAGGCCGGGCCGTTTGAGCATAAAAACGGGGAGTCCCGATTCACGAGCAACCTCAAGTTTGGCGGCGGTCGCGTCTCCACCGCTGTTTTTACAGACCACGGTATCGATGGCCTGGTGAGTAAAAAGCGCGTGTTCTTCCGCAACCGTGAAGGGGCCGATCGCGTCGACCCAGAAAATATTGGCTGCCTGAATCTTTGGCTGTGCTGCTGCCGTGCGAATGGTGAAGTGAATAGCCGGATTATTCATGCAGTACCGTAACACCACTTCCGGTGGGCGCCCGATTGCAAGTAACACCGAACGGAAGCGGGAAAGTTTCGGCAATAAATAATCCCAGGAATCAAATTCCACCCAGGAATCATGCGATTGCGGTTTCCAGGCTGCGCGTTGCCATTGCCAATAGGGAATCCGATTCGCGCGGGCTGCCAGGATGGCGCTGGCGCTGATCCGTGCAGCATAAGGGTGGGTTGCATCAAGAATGGCGCGGATTCCCTGTTCCTTTACATAGCGGCTCAAGCCGCCGTACTGAGCGAAACCACCGCTAATCACGGTGCAGGGTAATTCCGGTTCCCGTACCAGACCGGCAATACTGTAAATGACAGGACAGGTGTCTGGTAAAAAAGTGTGCAAACGGTCTGCAAGTCGTTTTCCATCCCGGGTGCCACCTAAAATTAGCAGGCTCACAATGACGCTCCCGAATGGTTGGCGGCCTGAGCTGAACCGATAAATTGGCCTTGCCGGTTTATGGCCCAGACCTCCAGTTCCATTTGCTCCGGTACATACCGGCGTGCGACCATGCGAGCGTTCTCACAAATGGCACCAGCCAGATCAATGCGTTGATCCCTACACTGATTCAACACGTCAATACTGGTGTTGGCTTGCTGAATATTTTTCACTAAGGCGTCGTTCGCTCCTAATGATTGAGCCAGTGCCGCCATCTGTTCAAAATCGATCGCAGATACACGGCTATTCAAATCCAAATGTCCGTTGGCTAACTTGGTCATTTTTCCAAACCCGCCACAGATAGTCAGTTTTTGAATGCCGGATAACGGTGGTAAGGCTTTTATATGTTTTAACACCGCACCGGCAAAATCCCCCATTTCTATTAATGCCACATCCGGCAATTGATAGTGTTCACGAATGGCATTTTCACTGCTGTTTCCTGTTGTGGCTGCAATGTGAGTGATACCGTTGGCATTGGCCACATCAATTCCCTGATGAATAGAGGCAATCCAGGCTGAGCAGGAAAACGGTCGCACAATGCCGGTGGTACCCAGAATAGAAAGCCCGCCGATGATACCCAGTCGCGGGTTCATGGTTTTTTGTGCGATCTGTTCGCCGTCTTCGACGCCCACCGCCACTTCGAAGCCACCCGGGTATTGATAGAAATCTGCCAGTGACTGTAAATGATCGGTCATCATTTTGCGCGGGACCGGGTTTATAGCGGGTTCGCCCACATCCAATAGCAGCCCATTCCGGGTCACGGTGCCGACGCCTTTTGCGGCCTTAAAAATAATTCCGGGCTCTGTCAGTAGCGTCAGCTCAACAAAGACAGTGGCGCCGTGAGTTGCATCGGGATCGTCGCCCGCATCTTTGATCGTGCGGGTTATAGCCGTTTGGTTATGGTGTCGGTAATTTTCAATTTTTAATTCAACCTGACGACCTTTGGGCAAGGTGATGGTGACGGAAGCCGGCTGGCTTTGTTTCAACAGACTGTGCGCGGCAGCTACACAACAGGCCGTTGCACAGGATCCGGTAGTTAAACCGGTCCGTAGCGTCTGGCCTGGATTTCGCTCTTCACTCTCCGGCCACATTTGAAATACCTGCAATTTTGTTGGCTGTTTTTGCGTTAATTTCGGCTTCCGGAGCTTTGGCATACTGCGTCTGCGTAAAAGCCGATGTTGCGAATTGCGGATTAAATAAAGCGGCAATCGCATCCGGATTGGAGGGAAAAAATAAATGCAAATAGGTCGCTGTTAAATGACGTTGCCGATAAATCGCCTCGCCTGGGGCCGGATGTTTTTGTCGTTTTCCGTGGGCGATGGGTGCGGGCGTATCATGACTGCGGGAACGGTGATGAGCATGGGCTCGCACATCGCCCTCCGGTAGTTGAGCGGTTTGCATACCTTGACAACCGCGTTTACCACGCATGGAACCATGTCCGGTAATGAGCCCTGCCAGGGGAAACGAAACCCCGTCCAAATCGGTGAGTGTTTGCAGGCAATACAGCAGTCCGCCGCATTCTGCCAGAATGGGTTTGTCCTGCTCAAAAAAGGTGTTCAGCTCGGAAAGCAATGCGTGATTTTCAGAAAGGGCGCGTGTATGCAGTTCCGGATAGCCGCCCGGGAACCAAAGTGCATCGGCTGCAGGCAGTTGGCGATCAGCCAGAGGCGAAAAATAGGTAATGTTTGCACCCAGTTCCTGCAACATCTGCACATTGGATTGATAAATAAAGCTGAAGGCGGCATCTTTGGCGATGGCAATGGTTTTATTCGCTAAAGGCTGTTGCGAAAGCAATGGTTCGAAGCGTGACGGTTTGGTGGATTCGATCTCGGGTTGTTGAAAGACAACGGGCTGTAAGGCGCTGATAAAATTATTGATACCGGCCGTTTCCAGCCAGTCCGCCCCAGCCTCAAAACACCGCTCCAATTGTTCTGTAACTTCACTCGCCTGGACTAATCCCAGATGGCGCTCCGGTAGAGTGACGTCATCCGCGCGTTTTAGCGAAGCAATCAAAGGTAAATGGGGGGGCAATGCGTTCTCAATCAATTCCCGGTGCCGGTCTGATCCACAGTTGTTAGCCAGCAAACCCACCACGTTAATATCAGAACGAAAATTCGCTAACCCGGTAACCACCGCTGCCGCCGTTTGCGCCATGCCCTTGACATCCATCACAATCGCCAATGGGATGGAAAACTTTGCTGCCAAATCCGCACTGGATGGGTCGCCATCGAACATGCCCATCGCCCCTTCCACCAAAATGATATCGGCCTGTTGTGCGGCATCAAACAGCATTTGTTGGCAATAGGATTCACCGGCCATCCACAAATCCAGTTGCTCAACCGGTTGCCCGGATGCTTGTTGCAGGATTTGCGGGTCCAGATAATCAGGGCCGGTTTTGAACACCCGGACAATCTTGCCCTGTCGCTGAAGCAAACGTGCGAGTGAGGCGGTCACCGTGGTTTTACCCTGGCCGGAAGAAGGTGCAGTCAGGAACAGGGCGGGGCAGCGGGCAGTTTTCATAGGCTAACCAGATTCGTGGGGTGGTCGATTCTGCCAGCCGGCACAGGCCGCTAGCAGAAATCATTGGCTACCGGGTTGGCAGGAGGCAGCAAGCGGAATTGATTGGCCAGGGGGCGTGATCGCGATGAACCGGTTGAGCGGTTGCTGAGCAACGGAATTTGGTCATAATGTTTTCCCTTTGTACCCACCGTACAGAATTTGAATGAATGTGCAGGCCGGTCTTCGGGCTTGGAGATGATAGTCTTGCGGGACCTATCCTCGATTGTTCCTTCCCAGAGTGAATACTCCAGTGGATTAACAAACTAATCTCGTTTACCGATGCGGGGGCAGCGATGGAATCATGAACCATACTTCCCGATTATCCCCGGATGGGGCACCTGCGTCCGGCACATACTAACAATTTATCCGGGGGATGAATAGGCGAACCGCAGGTCACCACTACCGTCCTGCCTGCAGTGCGAGCTAACTGAAAGCGATTCTTATCTAGCCTTCCGATAGCCGATGATCTGTCTGGGCAGTGGGCGACGTTAACTCAGATCCAGGTTATCCCAAATTGCCAGGGTCGGTGCGGACTGGTTCATTGTATAGAAATGCAAACCGGGCGCGCCCATCCCCAGTAGTGACTGGCACAGACTGGTGATGACCTCTTCGCCAAACTGCAGAACGGAAGTTGGATCACCGGAATAAGATTCCATCCGAACCCGAATCCAGCGCGGAATTTCTGCACCGCACATTTGAGAAAACCGAACTAGGTTTTCGTAATTTATGATGGGCATGATGCCGGGTACCACCGGAATATCCAGTCCTCTTTTTTCGCAGCTATCCACGAAAAACTTATAGGCATCGATATTGAAAAAATACTGAGTGATAGCGCTATTGGCACCGGCTTCCACTTTGGCTCTGAAGGCGTCCAGATCGGCGTTCATACTCTTTGCCTGAGGGTGCATTTCCGGATAAGCAGCAACTTCAAGATGGAAATGATCACCTGTCTGTTCGCGGATAAATGCAACCAGATCACTGGCGTATTTCAGCTCGCCAATAGAGGCTCCCATCCCTGACGGCAAATCTCCGCGCAGGGCAACGATACGCTCAATCCCGTTGGAGACATATTGCTGCAGAATTTCCCCCAATTGTGATTTGCTATCCCCTACACAAGATAAGTGAGGTGCAGTACTAATACCGGTATTCTGCTTCACCTGCGTTACGGTTTGAAACGTGCGATCCCGAGTAGAGCCGCCGGCACCATAAGTGACAGAGAAGAAGCTGGGGCTTTTCGCCGCCAGCTCCTGTTGTACGCGCTTTAGCTTTTCCACACCGGCGTCGGTCTTTGGTGGGAAGAATTCAAAGCTGTAGCGTTTATCATATTGCGTTTGTGAATTCATTGTTCAGTACTTATAGCTGTCTGGTTTAAAAGGACCTTCAACCGGAATGTTAATGTATTCCGCCTGGGTGTCGGTCATACGCGTAATCACCCCGCCAAAGCCACGCACCATTTCTGCAGCGACTTCTTCGTCCAGCTTTTTCGGCAGCACATTTACATACAGATTGGATTGCTTTTCTGCTGCAGGCAGGTCGGCAAACTTGCGTTCCCACAAATAGATTTGCGCCAGAACCTGATTGGCGAAAGATCCATCCATAATGCGTGATGGGTGGCCTGTGGCATTGCCCAGGTTGACCAGACGACCTTCGGATAACAGGATCAAGTGGTTGTTGCTGGCTTTGTCGCGGTAGATTTTGTGAACCTGAGGCTTAATTTCCTGCCATTCCCAATTCTTACGCATAAACGCTGTATCAATCTCACTGTCGAAGTGACCGATATTGCATACGACTGCGCCGTTCTTCAGGCCTTTCAGCATATTGGCATCACAGACGTTGACGTTACCGGTGGTGGTAACCACCAGATCGGTGTTCTGCAACAGTGCTGTGTTAATGCAATTTTCGCTGCCGTCATTGATCCCGTCGTTATAGGGAGACAACACTTCAAAACCGTCCATACAGGCTTGCATTGCGCAAATCGGATCGATTTCAGTGACCCGCACAATCATGCCTTCCTGACGCAACGAAGCAGCAGATCCTTTGCCTACGTCTCCGTAGCCGATCACTAACGCTTTCTTACCGGATAGCAGATGGTCGGTGCCACGTTTGATGGCGTCACTCAGACTGTGGCGACAACCGTATTTGTTGTCGTTTTTGGATTTGGTTACGGCGTCGTTGACATTGATCGCGGGAACTTTCAGGGTGCCTTTTTCCAGCATTTCCAACAGACGGTGCACACCGGTAGTGGTTTCTTCTGAAATACCGTGAATGCGGTCCAGCATGTGCGGGTATTTGTCATGTAACAACAGGGTTAAGTCACCGCCGTCGTCCAGAATCATATTGGCGTCCCACTCTTTGCCTTCGCTCAGAACGGTTTGCTCTATGCACCACCAGAACTCTTCTTCGGTTTCACCTTTCCAGGCAAACACTGGAATGCCGGCAGCGGCGACTGCAGCAGCAGCGTGATCCTGTGTGGAAAAAATATTACAGGAAGACCAGCGTACATCTGCACCCAGCTCGATCAGTGTTTCGATCAATACAGCGGTTTGAATGGTCATGTGAATGCAACCCATGATCTTTGCGCCTTTCAGGGGTTGTTCCGCTTTGTACTTGGTGCGCAGTGCCATCAGCGCAGGCATTTCGCCTTCAGCGATTTCGATTTCGCGGCGGCCATAGTCGGCCTGTGAGATGTCAGCAACTTTATAATCGCTAAAATTGTTTTCGAGAACGGCGTTCATAGTTCAGCCCTTTGAAGAGTAAATAGTTGAATGAATTTAAATATTGGCAGCGTCGCGCAAAATGGCTGCTTTGTCGGTCTTTTCCCAAGTGAACTCTGCTTCTTCACGGCCAAAGTGACCATAGGCTGCAGTGGCACGATAAATAGGTCGGCGCAGATCCAGCATTTCAATAACACCGCGCGGGCGCAGGTCAAAGTGTTCACGTACCAGGCCGGCGATCTGTTCTTCGCTGACTTTGTTGGTGCCGAACGTATTGATTGAAATTGAAGTCGGTTCAGCTACACCAATGGCATAAGAAACCTGAATTTCGCATCGGTCGGCCAGACCTGCCGCGACAATGTTTTTTGCAACATAGCGGCCGGCATAAGCAGCAGAGCGATCCACTTTGGAAGGATCTTTACCAGAGAACGCACCACCACCATGACGCGCCGCGCCGCCGTAAGTGTCGACGATAATTTTACGGCCGGTCAGACCACAATCACCTACAGGCCCGCCGATAATAAACTGGCCGGTCGGATTGATGTGATATTGAGTATCCTTGTGCAGCCACTCAGCCGGAAGTACGTTTTTGATCAGTTCTTCCATAATGGCTTCGCGCAGATCGGCCAGCTTTACACCTTCATCATGTTGGGTAGACAGAACGACCGCATCTACAGCAACAGGCTTGCCATTTTCGTAGCGCAGTGTGACCTGGCTTTTGGCGTCCGGACGCAGCCAGGATAAAATTTTGTTTTTACGTAAATAGGCCTGACGCTGAACTAAACGATGTGAATAATGTATCGCTGCCGGCATCAGTACGTCTGTTTCATTGGTGGCGTATCCGAACATTAAACCCTGATCACCTGCACCCAGGTCTTTGTCTTCGGCTTCGTCGACGCCCACTGCAATGTCGGCAGATTGTTTGCCGATAGCATTTAGAACGGCACAAGAGGCACCATCAAATCCGACATCAGAACTGTTATAACCGATGTCCAGAATTACGTTACGTACGATGTCTTCCAGATCGACGTAGGTGTTGGTGCGAACCTCTCCGGCGATAACGGCCATACCGGTTTTAACCATAGTTTCCACCGCCACACGGGCGTGCGGATCGTCTTTAATAATGGCATCCAGCACAGCGTCTGATATCTGGTCTGCCATTTTATCGGGATGGCCTTCAGAGACCGATTCTGATGTGAAAATGGAGTATTCGCTCATTACACTCGATTCCTTTGCTTGCGTTCAATGTTAAAGTTTGTCGAAACGTCTGATCTGAATCTGAAACCCGTTTCGTAGTCCCAGATAGAGACTGTCCTTGCTGTCCAATCCGGCTTCTTGCGCCCAATCGGTTAACTCTTCAGGGTCAAAACCCAGCCACAAATCACCGCAGCTTTGTTTTGCCCAATCCTGATCGTGGTGACATAAATCCGCCACCACTAATGTGCCGCCACTTTTTAATAACCGGGTGCAATCTTCAAAAACATCAGCCGGCGACGGTACGTGATGTAAAACCATATTGCAGACGATGCGATCAAACTGTTTGGCCTGCTGCACGGCATCTTCGGTATCGGCACACAGTAGCGTAACGTTATCCAGTTGATGTTGCTGCCGTAATGCTTCTGCCTTTTCTAACATCTCTTTGGAAATGTCGATGGCGGTGACGGTTCCGAACAGTTGTGACAGCGTGGGTAGGAATGCACCTTCGCCGGGTCCGATCTCCAGCGCGCTGTGATCCTTTTGCGGATCGGTTTGCAGCAGCATGTCTTTGACGTTGCCGGCGTATTGATCGAACAGAGCAATCAATTCCTGTTGCTCACGGAATTGGTCCGCATGACGGTCAAAAAATTCCCTGGAAACTTCTTCGCGCTCTTGCTTTATGCGGTGAATATTGTCGGCGGTGGTCAATGCTAGCGGTACCTGATCGATGCTTGCGTACAGTGACGCTAACAATTGCCCCAGCGGTGTAGCGGTATCGGCTAAAACCCGGCGATAAAAAATGGAGTTGCCTTCCCTTCGGGGGGTGATGGCCCCGGCTTTGGTAAGGACTTTCAGATGATGACTCATGGCCGGTTGCTTGATATCGAAAATGTCACACAGTTCCAGTACACCAAAAGAGGCGGTTTTCAGGGTGCGTAAAACTTCCAGGCGCAACGGGTCGCCGCAGCCTTTGCAGAGTAGGGCAAGGGACGTCAGGTTGTCAGGAACTAGCTTGTTCAGCACTGTGGATTGGGCATCGGCATTCATGGTGGGCAAGTCTAACAGTGAATCCCACCTATATCAAAATATTTTGATATAGGTTTTTGCCGTGCAGAAACGGAAGCCTGATTTCCCTCAAACGGGCAGGTAAATGCTCCGTTCCAGCATTTCCCGTTCATAGTCCTGATCTTCAACTGCTTCTATTTGCTGGATTTTTTCAATGTATTCAGCAGGCCGGCCGGCTTCTCTGGCTCCTGTCAAAACATGGCTTTTATACCAACTATATGGCGCCATTCTGCGGTTAATCAAAATGGCGTAGTAAGTCATGGCGGTTTGAGGTTGCTGATCAGCGTCAAATATGGTGACATCCCGGCTTTGATAGCCCACGCCGAGTCCTTCTGCGAGATCCAGGAACGGTTTTTCCCGGCGGGGGATTGTATAGAGTACACCGTAGACCAGGTCAGTGGGGTTTCCGGTATGAGCGGCGTCGCATTTGGCGGAACCGTCTTTGCCCTGTTTATGAAACAGGAGCTGGTGCTCAGGTAAGAAGTAAACACCCAGGGGAGTGGCTCCGGGAACTCTTTTTTGCAATCGTTTCACGGATAAATTGGAGCCGTAGGCGAAATAGTGAAGAGTTTCTTCGGTCATTCAGATTCTCCTGTGGGGTGTTTCGGAATGCATGGTGTCAGGGTACCTTATATGGTGCCGGATGCGCATGAGTCCGGTCACTCTCAGACGTATAGTTGTCTTTTTGACGAAAGTTCTGTGTTCGTGTTTTTTGTCATGAACATGTCATTCATTTTTAATATGGTTCGCCGTAGCAGAGTTAGCTGCGCGGGCAGGTTGCTTTACGACTTGCTGCTTTATTGACCGATAGTTGTACTGCGAACGCCTTCAGGATATTTGCTATGACAGCAACCACGACACACACAACACAAGCTGCGACACCAGACAAAGGATTACCTCAGACTTCCACCGGTCCTGGTTGGATTAAATGGCTGCAGGTTGCCGGACTGATTTACTTGTTGCTGGTTGCGGTTTCATTAATCGGCAGTGGTTTCAAACTCTCAGCAGGGGAGCAGGCTAAAGAACTGTTTGCTTTTGCGAGCAATCCCGTTGCCGGTTTGGTGGTCGGTACTCTTGCCACCGCACTTATTCAGTCTTCCAGTACGGTTACGTCTATTATTGTTGGCCTTGTTGCCGGTGGCTTGCCGGTGAGTATCGCCATTCCCATGGTGATGGGCGCGAATATCGGAACCACCATTACCAATACAATCGTCAGCCTTGGTCATGTACGCAAGGGAGACGAATTTCGCCGGGCATTTGCTGCGGCAACGGTACACGACTTTTTTAATTTGCTCAGTGTCGCAATCTTTCTGCCCCTGGAGATTATGTTCGGCTTTCTTGAAAAGATGGGGGCTAGCCTCGCAAACTTGTTAGTGGGGGGCGACCCGATGGACATGGGCGGCTTGGATTTTATTAAGCCTATTGTAAAACCTCCGGTGAAGTTCTTAGAAAGCAGTGTGCTGGGAGGCTTGCCTGATATGGCCACAGGCATTGCCATGGCTGTGCTCGGAATTGTGACTATTTTCATCGTAATTACACTTATCGGCAAATTACTAAAATCGTTAATGGTGGGTAAAGCCAAAGACATTTTACATTCGGCCGTCGGTCGTGGCCCGGTGTCCGGTATTACTTCCGGTACCGTGATCACGGTGCTGGTTCAATCCAGCTCAACGACCACCAGTTTGATTGTGCCTCTGGCAGGGAGCGGAGTATTTTCCCTGCGGCAGATTTATCCATTTACTCTTGGTGCCAACATCGGAACCTGCATTACTGCGCTATTGGCGGCGACTGCAGTGGCTGGCCCTAATGCGATCTTTGCATTGCAAATTGCATTAATACACTTGATCTATAACTTCCTGGGTGTGGTGTTGATTTACGGTATCCCGTTTCTGAGGGATATTCCGCTCTGGGCTGCCGATAAGCTGGCTGAAGCCACCATGAAGAGCAAATTGTATGTAGTTGGCTATGTCTTGATTGTGTTTTTTATAGCGCCTTTAGTTTTGATTGGCGGGAGTAATCTTCTGGGGGTCTGACCCGGGATTATTGCAATCACTTTTATTTGTATTTCGCCGGAGCAGGTAAATGGAAACCACAACTAAAAAGCAGGAACTGGAACTACATATTGCTGAATTGGAACGATCCATCGCAGAGTTAAAAGTGCAACTCAAACAATTGGAAGAGTCCGACCAGCACCAGGCCATAGATAATCTGGAAGCCTATCTGGCGACGATGGAAAATCGCTGGGATACCCTGAAAGATTTCTGGCCGATTGTTCAAAATGAATTGCGCGATATGTTTGTAAAAATGAAAGGTGATAAAACGAAATGAAGGGCATGGCGATGAAGTCGAAGTACGGCGTGATCTTCCCTTTACTTTTTATTGCTGTCCACACGATAGCGGGTGAAGAAGTAAAAATCGGTCTGGAGACCGTGCCAGCCGAGCTAATGGATAAAGTCAGTAAGCTAATGCCGGAGGCAACCTATCAAAGTGCCAACACCGAAGAAGAGAATGGTGATCTGGTATATGAAATACAGGGCGTTCTTGCTGACGGGCGCAAACTGGAGGTGGATATAACACCTGCGGGCGATGTGGAAGAAATTGAAGTTGAGTTCACTCATGATCTGGTGCCGGGTGCAGTACTGAATGCCGTCGAATCTGCTTATCCGGGGTTTACTGCTTCCTTTATTGAAGCGAGTCATTCTGAGAGTAAAAAGGTCGTCGGCTATGAATTTGTCGGTCAGCAAGGCGGTGAAAAGCTCGACTTGGATGTGTCTGCTGATGGCCGTAAAATCGTAGTTGCAGATGATTAGAATCGCAATCGCGCCCGGAATTCACTGGGCGAACAACCTGCCCACTTACGGAATGCCCGGGTAAAATTGGCTGGATCCCCATAACCCAGTCGAAACGCAATCTGCTGTAACGACAGCGCCGGATTGCGCATCAGGCGTTTACTTTCTCCGAAACGTACATCATCCAGTAAACGCTGAAACGAAGTCCCGTTGGCGTGCAGGCGGCGTTTGAGAGTTCGGCCGGATATGAATAAACTCGCTGCCACCCTGTCCAGGCCTGGCCCGGTGTCAATCTGATCCCGTAGCAATTCCCGCAGGTTCGTTAAAAAATCCTCTTCGTTGCCGATTTCTGCCAATTCTCGCTCGCATTGTTGTACCGCCTGACGTGATGCAATCGCATCCGCCATTCTGAGTGGTTGGTCCAGATAGCACGATGGCGTGCGCAGTTGCACTGATGGCATCTCAAACTTCACACATGGCAGGCGATCCTGGTAACGCTCAAAATAATCCGGTTGTGGATAGTCGAACCATAACTCCCCGAACAGTGAATCTGTATTCAGCAAAAACTGGCTGGATCGCGCCATGCCGATCAGCATCCCCTCAAGAAAAAAATGCCGTACCGGCCCGAAATCATGGCTTTCACGCAAGGTAATAACAGTGGTGCCCTGCTCACGGGTATAGGCAGTCTGGATATGACGTTGCCGCAGTCGCATAAAGCGGAGGCTAAGTAAAAGGGCTTCGTGCAGGTTGGCACAGGTCATAACGGCATAACCGAGAAAACCATGGGCGGTGGGGCGCATTCTGAGTCCGACTTCCATCCCCAATCCCTGGTCATTCAGTAGCTGCGCTGCGCAGGCTGTAATCTGGGTGTATTGCATCGGAGTGATGCGGCCGCCGGTGTTGGCAAGGATATCTGCGGGTAATTGTGCCAGTTTTAACACCTGCGAAGGGTTGAAGCCTCGTTCCGACACAATCTCCAGAACCAGTTGAGGGTAGGCAACCGGCAGTGTGGGTTGGTGAATGTGGAGGGGGTCATGCATACAGTTGTGCACCAATGGCCTGATGTGACAAGAATAGTGGCACAATTGCCTCTCACGCTCAAGCATCACGACATCAGACAATGTCACAGTCTGGCTGCCTGGAGGTTGGGTGGCCTGTTTATAGTACTTATCTGAGGTGGTTTTCCATGGCACAACAAATCGTCGCGGTACAGCGTTACCGCAAACCTGTTTCTGAAGTGTTCAGCTTTTTCGCGGACCATCAGAATCTGAGTGAGCTATTTCCGGTTCCGGTAAAGCGGATCAAGTCTGGCCAGGGGGATGTAAACGGAGTGGGCTCTGTGCGCAGGATCGGGCCCTGGCCTTTAGGGGTAGAAGAAACCGTAACTGCGATAGAAACCGATCGCAGCATCCACTACCGCATCAGCCGTAATGGCGGCCCTATTACCCATCACCGCGGTAAGCTGGAGTTCAGTGAAACCAGTGAGGGATCAATGGTGAACTGGACTATTGAAATTGATTCACCGATTCCTCTGGTGGCCCCTATTGTTAAAACCGTATTGGGTAACGTGGTCCGGCGTGGCATGAAAAAAATAGCATGAAGGTATTCGATGTATTGATCATCGGCGCAGGTATTAGTGGTATCGGAACCGGGATACGATTGCTTGAAAATAATTTCAGTAATTTTGTGATTCTGGAAAAAGCAACTGATCTGGGTGGCACCTGGCGGGATAATACCTATCCCGGGTGTGAATGTGATGTGCCATCGGCATTGTATTCGTATTCATTTGCGCAGAATCCGCGTTGGTCCCGCACCTTTGCAGGACAGAGTGAAATTCTTGATTACGTGCGTAATACGGCAGAGTATTTTGGCATAGGTCAATACATCGAATATCAACAGCCGGTAGAGCGTGCGCAGTGGTGTGAAGAGCAATGCCTTTGGGTCGTACGCACGGCAGACAAAACCTATCATTCCCGCACTTTAGTTACCTGCAGCGGGTATTTACATGAACCTATAGTGCCCGATATTCCGGGGCTGGATTCCTTCTCCGGAACCTTGTTTCATTCCTCCCGTTGGCGTCATGACCACTCGTTAAATGCCGAACGTGTTGCGGTAATAGGAACCGGCGCCTCGGCTATTCAGTTTGTGCCGGAAATTCAGCCGCTGGTAAAACAGCTTTCGGTTTTTCAAAGAACACCGCAATGGGTTTTACCAAAGCCTAATCGTCAGGTGACACAAACTGAGAAAAAGCTGTTTGGCAATTCCCTCCTAATCAATGCGTGGCGTAGTGTTTTATTCGGTGGATTTGAAACTTTCGGTATCGGTTTCCGGCAACCGGTTCTGTTGCAACAGATCCAGAAACTGGCGCAATTGCATTTGCGTGTAAAGGTGCCGGATGCGGAATTAAGGGAAAAACTGACACCCGATTATACGCTGGGTTGCAAGCGGGTGTTGATGTCTAATGACTATTACCCGGCTGTAAGCCAAAGCAATGTTTCGCTACATTCCGGCGCAGTAACACAAATCCGTGGCTCCACTGTAATTGCAGAGGACGGCAGTGAAACCGATGTAGATACCATCATAATGGGCACGGGATTTTATGTCACAGAACCCCCAATTGCGGAAAAGATATTTGATGGTGTGGGCTGTTCGTTGTCTGAGGTATGGCAGCACAAGATGCAGGCTTATCGCGGCACGACCATTAGCGGATTTCCTAATGCTTTTATGGTGCTCGGCCCCAATCTGGGGATAGGTCATAACTCCGCATTTATTGTTATTGAAGCACAGATTACCTACATCATGAGTGCTCTGAACGCCATGCGTGAAAATGCCTTTACGCGTATGGATGTTGATGCAGCCGTGCAACAAAACTACAACCTGAAAGTACAGAAACATTTACATGGGACGGTATGGAATAGCGGTGGTTGTTCCAGCTATTATCTGGATAAAAACGGCTTTAATAGTGTCGGATTTCCCTGGAGCAGTTTTAAAATGCAACAACTCCTGAATCGCTTTGATATAGAGAATTATCATTGCGTTACCTTAGAACAATAGGAAGTAGTTGGTATCCTGAAGGCTTAGTGGTGGCAAACTTTGCTATTTTGTATTAGCATTTTGGCCTAAATTCCACTCTGGCAAGACACTGGCACCATGAATCAGAATTCCTCAGCCGTGGCGAATTCCGCTACGAAGCTTTTTATTGCTGAAGATGATCTGGATGATCAACTTTTAATTCGCGAAGCACTGCAGGAGAGCGGTGTATCTGAAAGCGATATCGTTTTTGCAGCCGATGGAATGGAGTTGTTGGAATTGCTGCAATCCCATGACTTCAATCCGGCGTTAATTATTCTGGATCTGAATATGCCGAAAATGGATGGTCGGGAAGTGCTTAGGGAAATAAAAAATTCCGACCAGTTTTGTCACATCCCTGTGGTTATTTTTACTACATCCAGTAATCAGGACGATGTTAGCTTCGCCTATCGTTCTGGCGGAAATACTTTTTTTACCAAACCTGCATTGTTCGATGAATTAGTAGAAACTATGAAAACCATCACCAAGTATTGGTTTGAAAAAGCCGTATTACCGAATTAAACGCCGGATTAGAGTGTGTAGCAATCTTCAGTCATTATCGTTTTCCCGCAGCTCTCTCACGGGGCGTATTTCAATGCTGCCATACCGTGCCGGAGGGATTTTTCCCGCTAACTGAATTGCCTCGTTAAGATCTCTTGCGTCTAATAAATAATAGCCTGCCAGCTGTTCTTTGGTTTCTGCAAAAGGGCCGTCCATAGTGCTGACTTTGTTGTCGCGCACCCGTACTGTGGTTGCAGTATGGGTGGGGAATAGCGGGTTGCCGGCAACATAATGCCCGCTATTTTGCAGGCCTTCTACACAGGCCATGCATTCACGGTTCAGGGCATCCCACTCCGGTTGGCTCATTTCACTCATTTTGCTTTCATTGTAGTAAACCAAAGCTAAGTATTTCACGGTGCGTTTCTCTCTGAAGGTTGTTTTACATTTGTCGCTCGGGGCTGCGGAAAATCGACAAACCTTAAATATTATTTTCGTAAAAGATTTTCGCAGTCCTGCAAACGTGTTTGTAAAAAACGCCGCTCCGGTGCCTGTTTGGCGAGTTTGAGAGCCTGCTGATAGGATTCGATGGCGGCAGAATAGTTTTCCAGTCGTCTCAGGCAATCGGCTTTCGCTGCGTGGGCAAGGTGGTACTCCTGCATTGATTTATCGCGCAGAAGGGATTCAACCCGTTCCAGTCCTGCTGCCGGCCCTTGCGCCATCGAGACCGCCACAGCCTGATTCAGTGATACTACAGGTGACGGCTGGATTCGCGCCAGAACATCGTACAAGCCGACTATCTGGTTCCAGTCAGTCAGATCAGACCGATTTGCTTCGGCGTGGACTGCAGCGATTGCAGCCTGTAGCGAAAATGGCCCGAAACGCCGGCTTTCAAGTGCCTGGGTGACCAGCGGCAGCCCTTCATTAATCTGTTCCTGATCCCAGAGGGTACGATCCTGATTCTGTAGCAATACAATGTCGCCTTCTGCATTGGTGCGGGCATTTCGCCTGGAATCCTGTAGCAGCATCAATGCCAGCAATCCCTTCACCTCGGGTTGGGGTAACAGCTCGTGCAATTGACGACACAAGTGTATGGCCTCGCGGGTCAGTTCCGATTGCACCATATGCTCGCCATCGGTAGCCGAGTAACCTTCATTGAATAACAGGTAGATAACGTCCAGAACCGTATTCAGGCGTTCAGGTAGTTGTTTTTGTTCAGGTATCTCATAAGGAATTTTGGCGTCACGGATTTTGGATTTGGCACGTACGATGCGTTGCGCCAGCGTTGGCGCGGTGGTCAGAAATGCCCGTGCAATCTGTTCGGTAGTCAGGCCGCAAACTTCCCGCAGTGTCAGGGCTAACTGCGCCTCTACAGAGAGGCTGGGGTGGCAGCAGGTAAATATCAAGCGGAGCTGGTCGTCCGCAATGGTCAGCTCGTCCAGATCCGATGCGGTATTTGCCTCTGCTTCTGCAATGGCAGCATAACTAAGCTCAGAGAGATGATCGTTAAAACGGGCCTTTTTGCGGATTTGGTCGATGGCTTTAAATCGTCCGGTGGATACCAGCCAGGCCCGCGGATTTTCAGGCATTCCTTCTTTGGCCCATTGCTTGAGCGCGGCGGAAAAGGCTTCATGCAAAGCTTCTTCTGCCAAGTCAAAATCACCCAGCAAGCGAATTAGTGTAGCGAGTACGCGGCGTGATTCCTGTTGATAAATCTGCCCGATCTCGTTTTGAAGGTCTTTGGGGTGAGCTGGCGTTTTTTTGTCAGGTGTGTCCATAACTTGTATTAAATTCCGCGCAACGACTAAACGAGTTGTAATCACCACATAGGGTTATTCTTATTCAGGCAAGTGGTCCTGATAATCTGCACCGTAGTGGGCTGTTCAGGTTTTGGGTGATGCATCACAACGCATGCTTCCGGTGAAGCGATATAAGTACACAGAATTATTCCAATAACAGCAACATGCCCGGAACTTAAATTACAAAAAATAAAATGGTTCAAACTTTGCATATTCTTGCATCAGGAATGTCTATACAAGGGAATCAGTGCAATGGCTTTGTGTTGGCTTCCGGTTAACCGGTAATACAAGTGATTGTAAGTAACCCGCCTTTACGAGGTGTCGTAGCGATGGATTTGCAGGATGATGAGGCTCAGCAACTGTATTTTAATGAAGTTGTGCCTATGGGTGTAGAAGAGTTAATGCGATCGGCGATAGAACAGTTTTCTCCGGCGAGCGCAGAAAGTTGTTTATTAAAAGCCTATGAAATGGCACCGACCAGTCTCACGGTGCTGGTTGCTTTATATCGTTTTTATTATGATCAACGTCGTTATCTGGATGCGATTCATATTGCGTCCAAAGCGATGACGGAAGTTGCCCCGCTGATCAGCTTTCCCGATCACTGGTCTGAAATCACCTTTAATGATCTGGCTAACGGGGTAATGAGTTCATTTTCACTGGTGCGATTTTATTTGTTGGCGTTGAAAGCGTGTGCCTATTTGCATTTGCAAATTAATCAGATCAGTGAGGCTGTGCGAATGCTCAATAAAGTGGTTGAGCTGGATACGCAGGACCGTTTGGGTGCAAAGCTGATGCTTCAGACTTTGGGGCCGGTTGTGGTGGTGGATAACGCCGGGCCTAAGGCAGGAGCAAACGCCCGCAGTACGTGAACTTAAATTGTTTAGACCTTAATCTGGCTGTAGCGGTATTATTCTACTGAACTCCAGATCAAAGGCAGTAATATGAAAGCACAATGGCTTGCAGGTCCGCACCGTAATATCACCCGGTTCGGAGAAGTTCCGGCCTATAAAGAAGGCTTATATCGCGTCGGCATTAGCAGTTACGCCTGGATGGTGCCTAACGGTACCTGGGGCGAAACCAATATCGGGTTAATCGACTGCGGTGGTAAAAGCATTCTGATTGATACCTGCTGGGATCTGAAATTCACCCGCGAGCTATTAGAAACCGCTGAGCCGGTATTGCGCAAATCGCCTGTGGAATTCGTAATTAACACGCATTCCGATGGTGACCACTGCTGGGGCAATCAGCTTTTTAAAGATAAAGAAATCATCGCCACTCACGCCTGCATTGAACAGATGCATCATCTTAAACCCGCTTCCATGACTGCGCTCAAATCCGGTGGCCGGGTTCTGCGTCATATCCCGTTTATGAAACTGGATAGCTTTGGTCACTATATGCGAACCATGTTTTCGCCCTATGATTTTTCAGATGTCAGTATCACCGGTGCCAATAAAGGTTTTTCCGGTAAGCATGAATTTACCGTGAACGGTGTTGAGATTGTGGTGATGGAGGTCGGGCCGGGGCATACCGATGGTGATGCCCTGGTGTATGTTCCGGGTGAGGAGTTGGTATACGCCGGCGATATTTTATTTATCGGCGGTACACCGGTGATGTGGAGTGGACCGGTAGATAACCTGGTGAAAGCTCTGGAAACCCTGCGCAGCCTGAACGCCAAAACCATCGTGCCTGGTCACGGGCCGATAGCCGGCGATCAGCAGGTACAAGCGGTTATTAATTACTGGCATTTTGCCCATGAACAGTTGCACCGGTGTTATCAGCGCGATATGAACCCTACGGAAGCCGCTCAGGAAGTATTGTTCAGCAGGGCATTTCAGGAATCTGAGTTTGCAGGCTGGAACTGCCCGGAGCGTCTGGTGACCAATGCTTATTCTATGTACCGGGGCTGGGGTGCAAATCTTTCAAGCTTGCCTGGCCCGCTGGGGATAATGGATCAGCTGCGTAATCAGGCCTCGGTCGCCTTTAAAATGCCGCTGGCAGAACCCCGCTGCATGCACGGATTTGTGCATCGGATTTAGGTATACTTCCGCACCATGAATGAAAGCCCCCAATCTATATTGCAGCACACCTTTGGCTACGATGCGTTTCGTGGCCAGCAGGAAGACATCATCAATACCCTGGTGGAGGGCGGTGATGCTCTGGTGATCATGCCTACCGGCGGTGGTAAATCCCTCTGTTATCAGATTCCGGCCATGGCACGACCGGGTTGCGGAGTCGTAATTTCGCCATTGATTGCCTTGATGCAGGATCAGGTGGATGCCCTGAAAGCCGCCGGAGTCAAAGCCGGATTTCTCAATTCCTCCCTTACTGCTGAGCAGGCTTATCGGGTGGAAACGGATTTGATGAGCGGCGATCTGGAATTGCTCTATGTGGCTCCGGAACGCCTGATCCAGAACCGCTGCCTGGAAATGCTCAGTCGGGCCAGAATTTCCCTTTTTGCCATTGATGAAGCCCATTGCGTGTCCCAGTGGGGACATGATTTCCGTTCCGATTATCTGCAATTAAGCCTGTTGCATGAGCGCTTTCCTCATGTACCCCGGGTGGCACTAACGGCCACGGCCGATGAACGTACCCGCAAGGAAATTGCCCGGCGCCTGGAATTGACTGACGCTCCGCATTTTATCAGCGGCTTCGACCGTCCCAATATCCAATATCGCATTCAACTGAAAGACAAACCCAAACAACAGCTACTGAAATTTCTTAAAGACGAGCAGTCCGGAAACGCCGGAGTGGTGTACTGCCTGTCCCGCAAGAAAGTGGAAGCCACCGCCGAATGGCTGACCCTGCAAGGGTTTAAAGCACTGGCCTATCACGCCGGATTGCCCGCCGAAATGCGCCAGCGCAACCAGCAGCGATTTTTGCGTGAAGACGGCATTATCATGGTCGCCACCATCGCGTTTGGCATGGGCATTGATAAGCCGGATGTTCGCTTTGTGGCGCACCTGGATTTGCCAAAAAGTGTGGAAGCCTATTATCAGGAAACCGGGCGGGCAGGGCGCGACGGTGACCCGGCAACCGCATTGCTACTGTATGGCCTGGAAGATGTGGTGAAGCTGGGGCAAATGGCGGCCAGTTCTGAAGGGGATGAGCAGTTCAAGCGGGCAGAACGGCAGCGCCTGGAAGCGATGCTGGGACTGTGTGAAATTACCAGTTGCCGGCGTCAGACGCTGCTGCATTATTTTGGTGAAAGCGAAGCGGCACCCTGCGGCAATTGCGACACCTGCCTGCAACCCCCGTCGACCTGGGATGGCTCGGAAGCTGCGCGCAAATTGCTGTCCTGCGTTTATCGCACCGGCCAGCGTTTCGGGGCCAATCATGTGGTGGATGTACTGCGCGGTAGCTCTAACGAGAAAGTCATGCAGTTCAAGCATAATGAAATCAGCACCTACGGCATCGGTATGGATCTCAGTGCCAACGAATGGCGCGGTGTGGTGCGGCAGTTGGTGGCGCGGGGCTATCTGCAGGTGGATGCGGAAGGGTATGGTGCGCTGTTACTGACGGATCGTTGCAGGCCTTTGTTGCGTCAGGAAGAGTCGATCCAGCTACGTAAGCTGCCGGCGCAAATCAATACCGCAAGCCGCCGCCCCGGCACAGTGGAAATCGACGAGCGGGATCAACCCTTGTGGAATGCGCTACGGGCCTGCCGCAAGCAGCTTGCGGATGAGCATGGTGTGCCGCCTTATGTGGTGTTCCATGACAAGACATTGCGGGAAATGCTGGTGGTACGGCCGATGACGGAGCGCAGCTTTCTCAAGCTGTCCGGTGTCGGTGATTCCAAGCTGGAACGTTTTGGTGAAGCGTTTCTGCAGGTGATCCGGGATTTTGAGTATCCGGGTTCGTGATACAACTGGTCATGGGTTCAGTGTTAGTGCGCCACTTTAATTAAACTCTTCTCTGTTTTACTTCGCCAAACTTTTGTCTCCCCCCGGTCTATCTAGCAGGCGTCACTCCCTGACCGATAAGGACCGCACCCCGCATGCCGTTGCTAGCCAACAACAGTCGCTTCCACTTTGAAATTCCTTCACTGGAGGAAGAGCTTCAGGTCGTGGGCTTCGATCATGAAGAAAGCCTCAGTGGCCTGTTCCAGTGCCGGTTGGAGCTGGCCTGCCTGCGTCATAATCTGCCGCTGAACAACCTACTGGCTCAGGCCGGTGTGCTGACGCTCTATGATGAGCAGCATCCGCGCCTGATTCATGGCGAGGTCGCCCGTGCTGCCCTGGGTGCAATCGGCACCCGATACACCACTTATTATCTTACCCTGCGCCCCAAACTCTGGTGGCTCACCCTGCGCAGTGGGATGCGCATTTTTCAGGAACGCTCGGTACCGGAGATCCTGCTGCAGGTGATTCAGGACGCCGGGCTGCAGGTGGATGTCTCGATCCGGACCCGCCGCCCGTATCCTCCACGAGACTACTGCTGCCAATACCAGGAAACCGACTTCGCCTTCATCAGCCGCCTGATGGAAGAAGAAGGCCTGTTCTACTACTTCGAGCATCGTCTGGATCAGCATTTAATGGTGATCACCGATCAACAAGACAGCCTGGGGATGATGGACGGCCCCGCTGAATTACCCTATCACCCGAAAAGCGGCATGGTGGCGGACGAAGTTTCAGTCTACGACTTTAACCTGCGCCACCAGCTCTACAGCGGCGCAGTCGCCACCCGCGACTACGACTTCGAAAAGCCCGACCTGAAACTGCACAGCGAAGCCGAAGTTGGCCGCTTCGCCATGTTGCAGCACTATCACTACCCCGGCGGCTTTCAGCAACCGGCCCAGGGCAAACAATACGCTGCCGTGCACCTGGCCCGGCAAGGCCAAAGCCAAACCGTCGCCCGTGGCCAATCAGACTGCCACCGGCTGCAAGCGGGACGCCGCTTTATCCTGGACAAACCCGGCAACGCCGCCGGCGGCAAACCCTTCAAGCTGGAACTGCTGCTGACCCGACTTCACATCCACGGCCGCCAACCCCAAGTACTGGAAGAAGGCGCCGGCAGTGGCGGCAGTGAATTCGACGTACGCTTTCAGGCGATGCCCTCAGACCTGCTCTACCGCCCGCCGATCCAGCATCCCAAACCGCAGGCTGACGGCATCCAAACCGCCTTCGTTACCGGCCCCCAGGGCGAAGACATCTACACCGACGCCCACGGCCGCATCAAAGTCCAGTTTCACTGGGACCGGGAAGGCCAGCGCGATGAAAACAGCAGCGGCTGGATCCGGGTCAGCCAGGGCTGGGCCGGCAACGAATGGGGGGCTTTCAGCCTGCCCCGAGTGGGCCAGGAAGTGCTGGTCAGCTTCTTAGACGGCGACCCGGACCGCCCCATAGTCACCGGCGCGCTCTACAACAGCCAAACCATCCCGCCGGACAAACTGCCGACCCAGCAAACCCGCACCACCTTCAAATCCCGCAGCAGCCCGGACGGCGGTGGCCACAACACCCTGCGGATAGACGACAAAAAGCACCAGGAACAAATCTACGTCCACGCGCAAAAAGACCTGGACTACTACATCCGTAACGACAAACGGGAAAGCATCGGCCACCAGCGTCACCGCATCGTGCAAGGCTCCGCCTACGATCACATTGAAAACAATCAACACCGCACCATCGGCAAAGACCACAACCTCCAGATCGACGGCCAGCAATCCCGCAGCATCGGCCAATCCATGGAGCAAAAGATCGGACAAAACTACCGTGAACATGCCGCCGTGGAATACCACCTTAAAGCCGGTGCGGGGGTGGTGCTGGATGCGGGACAATCCCTCACCCTGAAGGCGGCGGGCAGCAGTGTCGTGCTGGATGAAACGGGCGTCTCTGTAACCGGCCTCATGGTGCTGATCAATAGCGGAGGTGGGGCCGGTTCGGCAAAAGGTGCGTCTGCATCGGCGCCGAAAACTTCAGAGCCGGTCGATCCGGGGCATGCCGGAAGCCCAATACCCTCGCTAGGCGCTGAAGCCCGCTTTAAAAATGCACCGGTGGAATTTGAACCGGCGGCGTTTAGTATCATTGAAAAGCCAAAAGACATTACCCCAACCCAAGGTGAAGGCTTCGGGGCGGACGATGCGTTATCCCTATCGCTGGACCTAATCCCGGGTGTCGGCACCGCAAAAGGCGTCGTCGAGCTGATCGCAGGATTCGATCCGGTCACCGGAGAAGAAATCCCGCGCTGGATCAGCACAGCCGCCCTGGCCGCCAGTATTATTCCCGGAGGAAAAGCGGCCGTGCGCGGAGCTCGAACGGCTGGTAAAATGGCAAAACATGCGGATGAAGCCGTGGATGTGGGTGAGGCTGTTCTGAAGCATGGTGATGAGGTTGCCGATGTTAGTGAGGCGGCGGTTAAGTCTGGGGATGAGGTTGTTCTGGGGAAGGCTTCAGAAAGTTCAGGCCAAAAAATATCTGAGGCAGAATATCAGAAAAGGATTGAGCGTTTAGAGTCTCGTTACGGTTCCGAAAATGTCCATTCACTAGAGAAGCACGGTGCGCAAACTACAGGGATGAAGCAATATAGAAGAGTTCAACATAAAGATTATCCGAACCCTACAACTGGAGCACCGGGAAATAAGACAAAAACAGCGAGTAAGTTTCTGACCAATAAAGATCATTACGAAACTCTACGTAGTGCAATTTTACAACGAAAGGCTAATCCAGAGGTATATGACTTCAACGTAATAAAGGATAGAAATATAGGAGTTAACTTTAAAAATCTTGGATCACATAAGAATAGAGGCCCTTATTCTGCAGAATATACTAATTCTGCAAAGGTTCGTTTCGATCCAAATACGGGTAAGATGTTTACAGCCTTCCCTATTCAAAAGTGAGAATATGTAAATGAGCGGAAATAATTTTTATAATCAGAAACCGAAAGCGATGCTTGAGTTTCTCAACCGCTTCGGATCGAAAGGTGAGCTCCCAGCCACATTCAGTTCCGGAGAAAACGAATTTTTATTGAGCATTCAATATTTATTTACTGATTGCTGGTCTAATCGCTTTGATCCGACTAACAATTTACTTCGGTTTGCGGTTAATACTGACGGGTGGGATTTATTGGTTAATGTTCAAGATAAGGAGTTAGTTATTCTTCAGGATGAAATGGGGGATGTTGATAGTATAGATATAACTATATTTGATTTACTAAATGCAAAGGTCGAGAAAATGTAGCTTAGTTTCGAACATGGTTAAATTAAGAATAACTGAGGAAGTCAAAATAAACAGCTGGCATGGTTCGTTCACTCAATAGGCAAAATGTATCAGCAGAAATTTTGTCGAATAGAGGAGGGTGTTCAAAATTATGTGTCAGCCTAGCAGCATCATAAGCTGATGAATTTCTCCAATCGATCAGGGAAGTGGATCGTGAGCTGTGACAGCGTCTAGGCGACCCCGTCAGGTTCCAGTTCTGAATCGGATGAGTCCATCGCTCAGTGGCTTTGACCTGCAACTTTTTTGGAGTTATCAATGCGCCCCTGGCTCTATATATTTTTACTCAGAGACCCGAACCCCGATGGTGACGGATATCTCTGAGATTAAAAATACTGCACTTAATTACCAATGATTAAATCAAGAGGCATTATCCATGAAAAATATCGAAACTATCATCACCAAAAATCAACGTACCATTCAAAAATGTGCCGCCGAAAGTAATGGCAAATGTATGAATCGAGGCTACGGTCTTAACATGACAGCCCGTAATAGCCAAGGTACCTCTTACTGAGACCAAGGGCCATCCATCAATAACTGATGGATGGCTCATTACCTGACGAGGAGGTATGTGATGTATTATCTGAAAGGCCTTGAAAACAATATTAACAACATTATCGCAATAGCCAAGCGTCAAAATCATGATATCCAGACTTTGACTGATTTGAAGCGAGGCTATCTGAATGCAGTGAGCGAACTCCAGCAGGATGTTAGCTACAACAAGGACTGTGCTTTGGCGCACTTCTTAGCGCAAACCCCATATTATAGCGAAGATCTTGACGAGATTCTCAGCTTGACTCGAAAGTACAAGGATTTCAGTTTGCTGACTGATATCCAAGATGTAAGCGATTCGATGGAGGCACCTAAACTGACGTCGATCGAAAAGGCCAAGCCTGCGTTTGTTAGAGCGATCACACAGTTGAAGGAATTTGACGAGGATCTTTACGGCTTAATGTTACTGGCGGTAAACACCTTTTTCTACTGCCCTGCAACCAATAACCTGGGAGGCGGCTCCACGAGCTCAGCGGTTGGGGTGATATGGTGTTCCTATAAACAAGAATGGACGACCGATGATATCATCGAGTTTCTCGTCCATGAACTAACCCACCAACTCGTATTTATCGATGAGATTGCCATTGGCCACTATTATGACATGGACGCGCTCGCTGAGCCTCGGAATTTTGCCATATCCAGTATACTTAGAAAGCCACGTCCACTGGATAAGGTCATACATGCCCTAATCGTCGCCAATGAAATACAGAAACTTCGAGGTATCCTCAAACTTAAGGGTACTGAGCGAGCGCATCCATCCAGTGAAATATTGCGTACTTCAATACCGACTTCAATCGATAGCATACTTTCAATGAATAATATTGACCAGCTGATCAAGCCAAGAGTCTTCGAACTCATAGAGAGTATTCAAGTCAGCAATCTGGAGGCTGCATAACATCATGTTGAGTAAATTACAGTGGCAGGTTCAGGATACCATTCAAAGTGCACAGCTCAGCAGCATGTCGTGTAATATCCTCAGCATACTGGGCGAGAGCGCTCAGGAGTTCAATATTATTGATTTATGCTGTGGCAGTGCCAACGTGCTTGAATACAAGCTACGCCTTTCCCATATCAACTCGTATACTGGCATCGATATCGATAGCAACGCGCTCCAGATCGCGCGCCGCCGCTATCCCGATTACCGCTTCATTCATGAAGATATTTTTACGATTCCACTGGACAACTTTATAGACTCCAGTGCGATTGTTACATGTTTTTCAAATACACTGCTCGGATTGGGTCAGGATAGAATCAAAACATGGCTGCGAAGATTGTCGGATATGAATCCGCAGGCGCTACTATTTGCCTTTACGCCAGAAGAAAAGCTGGATCATATTTTTCGCTATGCAAAATGGATAGCGATTGAGAATCAAGATATCCCCGATCTGAAAGTTAGAGTAGTTTATGACAAGCATTCATCCACGATAGACCAGTTCGTGTTGATGAACAGCAGACTTGGCACTTTTGTTAACCAGCACACCATACCGATCATATCAATTACCAATCTCAAATATTTTCTTCGAGAGTGCGGTTGGGATCTAGTTAATTGGTATGATTCATGCTCACTAAATGCCCAGAGTATCGATATTTCATACTGTGAATCACTTATCTATGCAAAGCCTATCTCATAGCAATCACACAAATTACTTTCTTAACAAGTATACGATTCCAACCTTGCTACTAATCGTGGTCCAGCAAATACTGGTCGGCCTCTCCCTGTACTACTTGACAGAGCTAGGAAAAGAATTTGGTGATAACGCGACCATTGATCCACTCAATGTCGCGTTATTTCTATTTCTGCTTATAATTGTCTACGTTCCCGGCTACGCTTCGTCATTTTTAATCGAACTTGGCAGGTGTGAGTCGTTTGCCCGATACTCGGAATTATTTCTTTTCAAACTGAAGAATCATGTGTCTCTTGCATACAGCCAGGATGATAGAAGCGACAAGGAGATATGGCTGGTCTCTGAAGCAGAAAAGATTATTAGCGAAATACTGTATTTTAAATTCACACTCTTTAGTTCCTTGTTGAACGCACTGATTCCGATTCTGGTGATCGGACTCTCAATCGATCAAAGATTTATAATTTCCTATTGTCTGTGCGCTGTAATAGCCACTTGCCTAATGAGGATCCCTAAACGGCTACTCGAGAACGCCCATAATGAGAAGATCGCTGGACTAGCCGCGTTGAAAAGCCATCTCTCTTTGGCATGGCTCAACTACACGCTATCGAATAAAATTAATGTCGATACCTGGAAAAGACATTATCTTGGGCTTCAACAAAACTGGTTTACTAGAACACTTAGATGTGAAGCGATGCAGATCCTTACGACCTATACAATTGTGTTGCTGTCGCTGATTCCCATTCTCGTTTTAATCTATCTTATTTTGAGTTCAGACGTTTCTACAGCCATACAAGCTGGCCTCATTGTGACACTGCCGCGGCAGATGCAGATTATACAAACGATCCAAAATATCATTTCTTATCTTAACGAGCTACCCTCTATTCGAGCCAAGGGGAGTTTACTAGCGAATAGCATCCCAGCAGAATCGAATACCAATCTTATGGATCGTCTTTCTCTGGATCACATTTGCATCGATGGTCAACCTGTCAAAGCAATTGAAAAGATACACGATATTATTAGAAGCGGAAGCGGTCGCTTTTCTATTACTGGACCCAATGGTACCGGTAAAACCAGCTTATTGCTGATGATTAAGGAGCAATATTCTGATAGCTATTATTTACCAAGCTCCAGCGACCAGTTAATGTTTGAAACTCGATTTACCGGGTCTACCGGCCAGAACCAGGGTGGCGTCCTTCGCGAGGTACTGAAGTCTAGAGTACCTGTCTTATTATTGGATGAATGGAACGCCAACCTTGATGAAAAAATGAAGGAGATCATCGATCAGGAAATCACGATTCTCGCCAACGAAATCGTGATTTTTGAGGTATCTCACCGATAGCAGGTGAGAACTACTCTACATTTTTTCTATTGTTGAGAAAGGTTGTAGAAATATCAGGACATTTTATTCTCCAGAACTGTCCAAAAATAAACTGAACTGAATACATGGGCTGGATGCTATGGACATGAATTCATTAGAGCTTGAGCATTTTCTCGAGCTTTATGAGGCGACGGATAATATATTCCTATTTGCAAAGAATCACAGAAGTCAATATGTATTCGGCAATGAGATCCTGGCTGAGGCTGCCGGCGCAGACTCTCCTCAGCAACTAATTGGCAAGGAGGATATAGATCTTAAGTGGCGGGATCAGGCGCCAAAGTTCGTTTCGGGAGACGTCGCTGTACTGAATGGACATCCTCACGTGAACGTTAGAGAGTTGCAATATCAGTGCACTGGAGTGAAATTAATTTGCACAACAAAACTATTAACCAAAAGTCATTCCACAGGTGAATCCCTTATTATCGGATCATTCCATATTGAAGAGCACATTTCGCGCGATTCCGTCTCAATCTCAAAGACACTAGCCGAAGATATCAGGGCCCAGCCTTTCGCCGACATCCTTGATCGACTCACGAGAAAAGAGATCGATACATTGACCTTGTTAGTCAACGGATTCACTGCGAAACAAATATCTTCACGCTTGGATATTACATCTCATACTGTTCAGTTTCATCTGAATAACATCAAGATCAAACTTGGCTGTCATTCGAAGCCAGAGCTGGTTGAACTCTGCTATCGATCAAGATTAACGTATCATTTAACCTTGATCGGGAATAATCTAGGATTTTCTTCTCGTTAACGGAGCAGCTGTCGAGGTTAATTCGAATCACGCATTAGTGTTATTTCCCCCACAATCATCGAACAATCCAGCCTTTTCCAGCCAAATTACCATCGAACACTGACGCCTCGATATAACGCTAAATTGGCAAACCAAAATCCTGACGTAAAATCTGACCTTTTAAATACTGGTCATCATCTATGCAAATATTCTTTTCTTCCCATCAAGCCCTGGAAACCTTCACCCGATCATTAACCAGCCTGACCAGCCAAGAAGCCTGTGCTTTTTGCTCCCAGTCCAGCCAGTGGGTATCCCACGGCCCTGTTTACAAACAACACTCGCCCACTGAGCGTGATATCGTCGGCAGGCGTATTGTCTGTAGCAACGTAACCGGTCATTCCACCACGTAGTTGCCAACTCAACGAACTATCTTATTTAGATATCCTTAACAATGGTCAGCATTCCCGGCGGCAATTTCCACCGGCGCTTATCTTCTGATAACACCACCACGGTTTTGCGATTTTTCTTGATGACGACACCGAATATCCTGCCTTCATCTGCATTGAAGGAGACCTGGTTACCAATATGCATCTGAGCCAGTACGTTTTGATCTTGCTTCGCCCTTAAATAATCAATACGTTCACAGATGATTTCATTCAGTTCCAGTAATTGTTCGATCGTC